>JANNXB010000001.1:0-2550 GCA_031409355.1 Betaproteobacteria bacterium
CGCGCGCCCGCGCGGCTTGGGGCGTACCCGCGAGGCCGTAGAGCCGCAGTGTGCCCGCCTGCGCTTCGACTGGAATGCTCGCATCCAGGAATTCACGGCCGAGCAGCGCCGCCGCGCGCTCGCCCAGCGTCTGCGCGCGCAGCAGCGTCGAGACCCTGCCGTTGTGTCGCAGCGTGAACGCCGTGTCGGGACGCGCCAGCGCGACGCGCCGGAACATCGCCTCGCAATGGCCGAATTCGGTCTGTTCGCTGCGCATGAACTTCTTGCGCGCGGGCGTATTGAAATAGAGGTCTTCAACCAGCACGGTGGTGCCCGGAGCGCGGGCGGCGGGTTCTGCCGGAGTCGCGCCGCTCGTGCCTTCGGCGCGAATCGACCACGCGTGCGCCGCATGTCCATCCCGGGAAGTGAGCGATACGCGCGCCACGGAAGCAATGGAGGCAAGGGCCTCGCCGCGGAACCCCATGGTCGCCACGCCCTGCAGGTCGTCCAGCGACTGGATCTTGCTCGTCGCGTGGCGCGCCAGCGCGAGCGGCAGGTCTTCCTTGCCCAGGCCGACGCCGTCGTCATCCACCTGCACGCGTTTCAGGCCACCCTGCTCTAGCGTCACCTGGATGTCGCGCGCGCCCGCGTCGATGGCGTTCTCCAGCAGCTCCTTCAGCACGGACGCGGGCCGCTCCACCACTTCGCCCGCGGCGATCTGGCTGATCAGAAGGTCGGGTAGCAGCCGGATCGACATTGCGGAATTATATCGACCCGGCGCCGCGTGCCGGCCAGGTGTCGCGGCTAGGGCAGCAGGCGTTGCATGAAAGCAATCAGCGCATATCCGCCACCCCCGATGAGCAGCGCGAAGTACGCGATGGTCACCAGGTTGGACAGGTGACCGAGGAGGATGAACAGGCCGTCGCGCTGGAGGCTGCCGATCGCCAGGAACAGGAGCGCGATCGCGGGAAAGGTATTGCTGAACGGTATAAGGCCGAAGGGCGCCATCAGCAGCAGAGCGCCCAGGATGAGCGCGCAGTCGTTGACGATGCGCACGGCGCCATCGGAAGCAGCCCAGGAAATCCGCTGCGGCCGGCTGACCCGCTCCAGGCGCCGGAACCAGACGAGGCCGCGCAGGAGCGCCGACCGAAGCCGATCCGTGGCCACCAGGCGCTGCCCGATCCGCTTGGGCAGCCAGAGCTCCAGGTGGAACAGCCGGCTGATGCCGATAAGCAGGATCCCCGCGCCAAAAACCGTGCTCATGCCCGGAACCGAAACCGGCACCAGGAACACGATCGTCAGGAACGCGGCGAGCAGCATAAGGCCGTCGCTGCCGACGAGGTCCCGAACCTGGGCCAGCGTCACGGACCCGGGCGGCAGTGCGTCGATCGCCGCCTCGAGCTTGTCTGCGGGCGAGCGTTGGTCCGCAGGCGTGTCTGGCGTCACGTGCGTCACAAGTCGAGGCCCTTCCTATTGCATCGCTATCGGCGAGGGCCGCGGCGGGTGCTTGGCGAAATAGCGTTTGATCCCGCCGAGAATCGCGCGGGCGAGCTGGTCCTGGTAAACCTCGTCGTTGAGGCGCTTTTCTTCCTCCGGGTTGGAGATGAACGCAGTCTCCACCAGGATGGAGGGCACGTCCGGCGATTTCAGCACCGCGAAGCTGGCCTGCTCGACCTGAGCCTTGTGCAGCGTATTCACCTGGCCGAGCGCGCCCAGCACGGCGTTGCCCAGCCGCAGGCTGTGGTCGATGGTCGCGGTCTGCGACAGGTCGAGCAGGGTCTGCGCCAGGTACCTGTCCTTGACGTCGATGTTCACGCCGCCGACGAGGTCGGCTTCGTTTTCCTTCTTCGCCAGCCAGCGGGCGGCCTCCGAGGTCGCGCGCCGTTCCGAGAGCGCGAACACGCTGGAGCCGCGCGCGTGCGGGCGGATGAAGGCGTCGGCATGCACGGAAACGAACAGGTCTGCCTTCACCTTGCGCGCCTTGTCGACGCGCGTCTGCAGGGGGACGTAGAAGTCGCCGTCGCGCGTGAGCACCGCGCGCATGTCGGGCTCGGCGTCGATGAGTTCCTTTAGCCGCCTGGAGATCGTCAGCGTGATGTCCTTCTCGCGCGAGCCGAGGCGGCCGCGCGCACCGGGATCCTCACCGCCGTGGCCCGGGTCGATGACGATGGTCGCGAGCCGCGCCACCCTGGGCTTGTCGGGCGCCGGCACCGGACCCTTGTCGGCCTTCTCCTGGACCTTCTGGGGAAGTTTTCCGTCTGCTTCGATCAGCGCGGCGAGCGGGTCGGGCGCGACCAGCGGGTAGAGGTCGAGCACCAGGCGGTGGCCGTATTCACCGACCGGCTTTAGCGTGAACACCTGCGGCTTGACCTCGGCCTTTAGGTCGATCACCACGCGCACCACGCCCGGACGGTTGCGGCCGACGCGCAGCTTGTCGATGTAGGGGTCGCCAGTGGCGACCTTGCCGTGCAGTTCAGCGAGGGCGGGACCCACCTCGATGCCCTCGAGGTCGAGCACCAGGCGCTCGGGGTCCTTCACCGAGAAGAGCTGGAACTTGACCTCCGACTTCGT
>JANNXB010000002.1:0-3896 GCA_031409355.1 Betaproteobacteria bacterium
CTCGCCCCCCTGCTCGCGCCCGCGAGCGTCGCGCTGGTCGGCGCCACGGAGCGCGAAGGCGCGCTCGGGAATCTCGTGTGGCGGAACCTCGCCGCGGGCGGGCTGCGCGGCGCGTTGAGCGCGGTCAATCCAAAGCACGGAAAAGTATTCGGGCAGCGCTGCTACGCGCGCCTGCGCGACCTGCCCGCGGCGCCGGAACTGGCGGTGCTGGTGACGCCGGCGCGCACGATTCCCGGCCTGCTGGAGGACGCCGGCGCGGCGGGAGTGCGCGCGGCGGTGGTCCTGAGCAGCGGCTTCGGCGAGGCCGGCGAGGCGGGACGCGCGCTGCAGGCCGAAGCGCTCGCCGCGGCACGCCGCCATGGCCTGCGCCTGCTCGGGCCGAACTGCCTCGGGCTGATGCGCACCGATGCCGGCCTGAACGCAACCTTCTCGCCGGTTCCCGCCCTGCCCGGCAAGCTCGCCCTGCTGTCGCAGTCCGGGGCGATCTGCACTGCGATCCTCGATTGGGCGAAACCTTCGGGGGTGGGCTTCAGCAGCGTCGTGTCGCTGGGCGCGGCGGCCGACGTGGATTTCGGCGAGCTGCTCGATTTCCTCATCTCCGACCCGGCCACCGACGCGGTGCTGATGTACGTGGAAGGCATCCGCGACGCCCGGCGTTTCGTTTCGGCGCTGCGCGCCGCGGCGCGCGCCAAGCCGGTGGTGGTGCTAAAGGTGGGCCGCCATGCCTCCGGCACGCGCGCCGCCGCCAGCCATACGGGCGCGATGACGGGTTCGGACGCGGTATTCGACGCCGCGCTGCGGCGCGGCGGCACGGTGCGCGTGCGCAGCTACACGCAGCTCTTCGCCGCGGCCCGCATCCTCTCCATGGGCAGGATCCCGGCCGGCGAGCGCCTCGCGATCATCACCAACGGCGGCGGACCCGGCGTGATGGCGGCCGATTGCGCTTCGGACAACGGCGTGCCGCTCGCGCAGCTGTCGGCGGACACCATCGCCCTGCTGAACCGGAAACTCCCGGCGCAGTGGTCGCGCGGCAATCCGCTCGACATCGTCGGCGATGCCCCGCCGCAACGCTTCGCCGACGCAACCTCCGCCGTGCTGGCCGATGCGGGCGTGGATGCGCTGCTCGTCATGTACAGCCCCGTCGCGGTCACGCCCCCGGAGGCGGCGGCGCGCGCGGTCGCCAGCGCGGCGCGCGACAGCGGCAAACCGGTGATCGCCGCGTGGCTGGGCGACATCAGCCCGGGCCGCACGCGCAGCTACCTGGAAGAGCAGGGCCTGCCGAACTTCTACACGCCTGAGAACGCGGTCGAGGCCTTCTCGTTCCTTTGCGCCTACCGGCGCAACCAGGCGCAGTTGCTGGAAGCCCCGGGCGCGCTTTCCAGCGCGATGCCGCAGCAGCGCGTCGACATGGGCGCGGTGCATGCGATCCGCGACCGCGCGCTGGCGGAGAAACGCAGCATCCTGAGCGAGCAGGAAGCCAAGGCGATGCTCGCCCTGTTCGGCCTGCCGGTGCCGCGCACGATAATGGCCGCAGACCGCGATGCGGCGGTCGCCGCCGCCGCAGAACTCGGCTACCCGGTGGCGATCAAGATCCATTCGCCCGACATCACGCATAAGTCGGATGTCGGCGGCGTGCGCCTGAACCTGCAGAACGCGCAGATGGTCGCCTCCGCTTTCGACGACATGCTCCTGCACGTGCGCGCGCTAAAGCCCGCCGCGCGCATCGAGGGCGCGGCGGTGCAGCCGATGCTGCGCTACGCCGATTCGCGCGAGGTGCTGGTCGGCATCGCCACCGACCCGGTGTTCGGCCCGGCCATTTCGTTCGGCTCGGGCGGCATCGCGGTGGAGGCGCTGCGCGACGTCGCGGTGGCGCTGCCGCCGCTGAACGGCGTGCTGGCGCGCGAGCTGATCGGCCGCACGCGCGTCGCGCGGCTTCTCGCCCGACACCGGGACGTACCCGCCGTCGATACGGGCGCGCTCGAGGCGATCCTCGAAGGCGTATCGCGCATGGCCTGTGCCCTGCCCTGGCTGGCCGAGATGGACCTCAATCCGGTGCTCGCGCATCCCGGCGGCGCGATGATCGCCGACGCGCGCATCGTGATCGACCCGTCGCGGCTGCAGCCGCCGCCGCGGTATGGACACATGGCGATCCATCCCTATCCGGCGGAACTGGAGGGCGAATTGCGGTTGCGCGACGGCACCCGCGTCGCGGTGCGCCCGATCCGACCGGAGGATGCGGCGCTGGAGCTGCGGTTTTTCGACGCACTGTCGGAGAAATCGCGCTACCAGCGTTTCATGAACCAGATGGCGCACCTGCCGCCGCAGATGCTGGCACGGTTCACCCAGCTCGACTACGACCGCGAGCTGGCCCTGGTGGCGCTCGCCCCGGACGGGGGCGAATTCATCGGCGTCGGGCGCTACGCCCCGAACGCCGACGGCGAGACCGCCGAGTTCGCGCTCACCATCGCGGACGCCTGGCAGGGGCGCGGCATCGGCCGGGCCCTGCTCGAGCGGCTCTGCGATTGTGCACGTGCAGCAGGCTACCGCACGCTTTACGGCCATATCCTGCATGCCAACCGGGAAATGTTGGAACTCGCCGAACGCCTGGGGTTCACCAAATCGGGCAGCGACGGCGAATTAATTTCAGTGGCACGGACGCTTTAACAGGTCTACACTGGTTTTGCCATGCGTCGTAAAGTTCCTGCCCCAAAGCCGGAAGACGACCGCGCCGGAATCATCGAGCGCCCCGATGGATACTATTGGCATGCCGAGGGCCGCGGCGCGGAATACGGCCCCTTCCCCACCCTGCCCGAGGCCGCCGCCGACATGCGATCGTCGGACGAGTCCGAATTTGATGCGGCCTATGAACCGGGCGAGACCCTGGCCGAGGCCGAGGACGAGATCGGCATCTCCGGCTGGATCGACCCGGACACCGGCCAGCCGGCCGAGGAATCCATTCCACGCACCGAGGACCACTGATGAAAATTCCGCTGCAGATTACGCTGCGCCACATCGCCAAATCCGAGGCGGTGGAATCCGCCATCCGCAAGAGGGCCGAAAAGCTGGACCGCTACCACCGGGACATCGTCAGCTGCCGCGTGGTGGTGGAGATCCCGTCCCGGCACAAGCACCAGGGCAAGGAGTTCGTGGTGCGGCTGGACATCAAGATACCGGGCAACGAAATCGTGGTCACTCACGACCACCACAAAGACCTTTACGTCGCGCTGCACGAGGCCTTCGATGCCGCGCAGCGGCGGCTCGAGGCCCACGCGCGCCCGATAGCCCGGCGCTATTCGGCCCATCGCGGCAAACAATTGGATCAATCGACCGCCGAAACGTAACCTTCCCGGGTGCCCACCACCACCCCACGCGAAGGCAACCTGGAAGCCCCGACCCGGCACCCGCTCGACTGGAAGAACGAAGCCTTCTACGACGAAGGCAAGGCATTCGAGGAACTCGAAAGGGTCTTCGACATCTGCCACGGCTGCCGCCGCTGCGTGAACCTGTGCACGGCGTTCCCGACGCTGTTCGACCTGGTGGACGCCTCGAGCACGCTCGAAGTCGACGGCGTCGACAAGAAGGACTACTGGAAGGTCGTCGACCAGTGCTACCTGTGCGACACCTGCTACATGACCAAGTGCCCCTACGTCCCGCCGCACTCGTGGAACGTGGACTTCCCGCACCTGATGCTGCGCGCCAAGGCGATCAAGTTCAGGAAGGGCGAGGTGTCGTTTCGCGACAAGCTGCTGTCCTCCACCGACGCGATGGGCAAGCTGAACACCATTCCGGTCGTGGTGCAGACGGTGAATGCCTTGAACAGGAACAAGGCCTTTCGCGGCATTCTCGACAGCACACTCGGCGTGCACAAGGACCGGGAGCTTCCGGAATATGCGAGC
>JANNXB010000003.1:0-1625 GCA_031409355.1 Betaproteobacteria bacterium
GCATCATGCGGCGCATCGAAGCGCGAACGCATGAACTCGGTGATGACCCTCAGGCCGTAGGCTTTGCGCAGCGGCCCGCCGGCACGCCAGACGTAGTGCTTGGGCACGCGCAGCCGGGCGCGGTTGCCGGTCCGCCAGTCGATCAGGCGCAGGCGCTCGAGCCGGGCGTAGAACGTGGTGATCTGCGCGGCGCCGAGCTTGAACTCCGCGACGATCTCGTCGAAGCGCCATTCATTGGTGATCAGCCAGAACACCGAGAACAGGCGCGCATCCTTGGCGAGCGCGGTTTCCTGCTCCAGGGAGAGTTCCACCGACCCGCTGCGCCTGCCGTGGCTCATGCGGGCCAGTTCGTAGAAATCCATCTCGAGCACCCGGAGGATTTCTTCCAGTCGCTCCAGGGTGAAAGTGCGCTGCGAGAACAGCCGCTTCACGGTAGGAGTAGAGACGCGCAGCGCGACGGCGAGCTCCGCGTAGGTCATGCTGCGCGCCTTCAGGACTCTCTTTAGCGTCTCGACGATCTCGCGGGTCACCGCCCCTCCGCACGCCGGTCGGATTCCGGCTCCCCGCAAAAGCTTACAGCGCGACAACAGCCTGCGTTGATCCCTTCGTCCGATTCAGTTCACGGTGGCGCCGGTGTCGCGCACAACCTTGCCCCATTTTTCATGCTCGGCACGGAGGAAGGCGCCGAACTCCTGCGGATTCATGATCGTGGCGCTGACGCCAGCGCTGCGGAAGCTTTGCTGCAACTCCGGGTCCTGCAGGGCCTTGGCGGTTTCGGCGTATAAGCGGTTGACGATCTCCCCCGGTGTTCCTGCCGGCGCGGTGATGCCGAGCCAGAGCGTCGCTTCGTAGCCCGGGATGCCGGCCTCCGCGACGGTAGGCACGTGGGGCAGCTCGCCCCATCTCTTCGCAGTGGTTACCGCCAGTGCGCGCAGCTTGCCGGCCTTGACCGCGGAAATGACGTTCGGGACGCCGGCGAAGGATACGGGTACCTGGCCGCCGAGCAGATCCTGCATTGCCGGGCCGCTTCCCTTGTAAGGCACGTGATTCAGCTCGATGCCCGCCAGGGAGTTGAAGAGCGCGCTGACCAGGTGCTGGGCACTGCCGTTGCCGGAGCTGGCGTAGTCAATCTTCCCCGGTGCGGACTTCGCCGCGGCGATCAATTCGCGGACCGACGCCACCGGCAGCTTCTGCGGATTCACCACCAGCGCGTAGGGGCCGGAGCCGAACAGCGCGACCGGCGCGAAGTCCTTGAGCGAATCGTAGGGCAGCGTGCGGTACAGGTGCGCGCTGATGACATGCGGCGTGGCGGCAACGAGCAGCGTGTGCCCGTCCGGCGCGCTTTTCGCGACCGCGTCGGCGCCGATGGTGCCGCCCGCGCCGGGCTTGTTGTCGACGATCACCTGTCTGCCCAGCGCCGCCGAGAGACGGGGCAGCAGCATGCGCGTGGGGACATCGGCGAAGCCGCCCGGAGAGAGCGGCACCACCAGGCGGATCGGGCGCGACGGGTAGGTTTGCGAAAAAACGTCGCATGAAAAAGCAAACCCGAGAACGAACGCGAAAACTGGTTTCATCCGCGATACTCCGGTTCGGGCTGGCTGAAGAACGCGTGCAGGATGTGGTAG
>JANNXB010000004.1:0-14942 GCA_031409355.1 Betaproteobacteria bacterium
CGATGCCCCAAAGCAGCATGCCGACGATGGCCAGCCAGATCGTGATCGACCAAATTACCAGGATCGTTTCCATGGGCGCTCCTTTCCTCGCTGCCACCCTAGCCGGTCCTCAGGCCGCAGCCTTGATCTGGATCAGGCAAACACGGCTCAGCCGTGCAGCGCGACGTACTTCTCCGAGAGCTGCTCCGGGGTTTCCACGTAGTCCGGGTGCTGGACGATGCAGTCGGCGGGGCACACGAGCTTGCACTGCGGCTCGTCCTTCGCGCCCACGCACTCGGTGCATTTAAGCGGGTCGATGACGTAGATCGGGCCGGCGGTGATGGCGTCGTTGGGACAGACCGACGGGCAGGCGTCGCAGGCGGTGCAGACGTCGTTGATGGTCAATGCCATGGCGATTCTCCTTTCACGCGGCGATTTTTTCCTGGAGTTCCCCGAGCTTGCGGTGGCGGAAGGCGCCCCACAGGGCGGCGCCGATGGCGCCGGCGTAGATGGAGTCCGGGTGGCTCACGGCGGTGAGGCCGGTGATCTTCTCGTTAACCACCTCCTCCTGCAGCGCCGCGAGCAGGCCCTCGTCGAGCGCCAGACCGCCGGTGAGCAGCACCGTCCCGCTCTTGATCCCGGTCACCTTGAGCAGCTTCACCAGGCGCGAGGCCATCGAGATGTGGATGCCCTTCAGAATGTCCTGCGTGGCGATACCCCGCGAAACCATGTTGATGACGTCGGTCTCGGCGAGCACGGCGCAGATCGAGCTCACCTTCTCGGGGTCCTTCGAGGTGCGCGACAGCGAGCCGATCTCCTCCACCGCCACGCCGAGGTAGCGTGCGATGTTCTCGAGGAACTGGCCCGAGCCCGAGGCGCACTGGCTGGTCATCTTGTAGGAAAGCACCTTGCCGCGCTCGTCGATGTAAATGGCGCGGCCGTTCAGCGCGCCGATGTCCACCACCGCGCGCGCCTCCGGATTGAGAAACACCGCACCCCGCGCATGCGTGGTCATGGAGTAGAAGTGCCCGGTGGCGAAGGTGACGTTTTCGCCTTCGCCCGTGGTGGCGATATAGGCGACGTCTTTCTCCCGCAGGCCCTTCTCCTCGAGAACTTCGTCCAGACCCTGCCTGGCCAGATCCATCGGAGCGCGCCGGCGGATGCGCTCGACGCGCTTGGCCAGCCATTCGTCGTCCTTGAACAGGACCGTCTTTACCGCTCCCGAGCCGATGTCGATCCCTGCCGTGTAGGTCATGCCGCCTCCCGGTGTTCCACCGCCTTGCCGTCTTCCATCACCGCGCGCCACGCGAAAGTCGCCCCGCCGAGGGCGCCGGTGTAGATGGAATCCGGATCGATGTTCAGCGTCACCTCGCCGTAGTTCTCGCGCACCAGCTCGGTGAGCGACTTGACCGCAGCTTCGTTCTTGGCAACCCCGCCGGTGAAGGTGAACTGGTCGCGGATGCCGCCCGAGCGCGCGAGGATGGACATGGCACGCAGGATGATGGCGCGGTGCAGCCCGGCCATGATGTCCTCGCGCTTCTCGCCGAGCGAGAGCCGGTCGCGCAGCTCCGCCCCGGCGAACACGGTGCAGGTGGAGTTGATACGCACCGTCTTGGTCGCTTTCATGGCAAGCGGCCCCAGCTCGTGCAGGCCCATGTTCATCTCGTCGGCGATGTAGCCGAGGTAGCGCCCGCAACCGGCGGCGCAGCGATCGTTCATCTGGAAGGACTCGACGATGCCGTGGGGATCCACCTGGATCGCCTTGGTATCCTGGCCGCCGATGTCGAGCACCGTGGCGGTCTTCGGATACATCACATGCGCGCCCAGCCCGTGGCACAGGATTTCCGAACGGATGTGCTCCTTGGAAAAGGGCAGCCGCGCGCGGCCGTAGCCGGTGCCGACGACGTAGGTTTCCTCCAGGTCCGTATCCAGGACGGACTGGATCGGCAGGCTGATTTGCGCCTTGTTCTTTGCTGTCTGAGGCATGCCGCGGTAGGTGCGCTCCAGCGCCGCCAGCAGGTTCTTCGAGATGGTGCCGCCATAGACCCGGTTCTCCACCTCGATGATCGAGCGGTCGAAGACATTGAGGAGCTGGTCGTAGCGCACCCCGGCGTCCTTCGCGACCTGGACGCCCAGCGCGAGGTATTGCGCGCCGGCGATGTCGCGAAAGAAATCGCTCTTCCTCTTGGCGCCCGGCACAAAGAGCTGCGGCGCCTCGTCCTTCAGCAATCTGAATAATTCCACGAGGGCAACCGCGACCCCTTTGCTTGCATCGCCGAACCTGGCGCTCTCGACGTTGCGAGCGCAGACCTCCTCGAGGTCCGCGAGCTGCTCGAGGTACTGCTCCAGGCGGAAGTCGCGCTCGAGCTGGCCGAGGAAGATCTCGAGGCTGTCGCCGAGGACCCGCTCGCTGGACAATTTCTCCCTGAACAGATGGAAGCGCGCGGCAACCAGCGCCTCCTGCTTGGCCACCGCGGCCGCGGTATCGTAGTTGGAGCGCGAGTTGGTGATGCCGCGCCCCAGGATGTTGCGCGCCTCGTCTATCACGACGGCCTTGGTGGTGGTCGAGCCCAGGTCGATGCCGATGAAGGTTTTCATCGTCAGTGCGCTCTCTTCTGCTTGACCATCTGGAAGTAACTCTCCAGGCGGTTCTTGATGTTCGCCGCCGAAAAGTAGCGCGGGTCCACCAGGTCCGACTCGATGAACGCGGCCGGCTTGCCAGTGCGCTTCTCCACTTCGCGCAGGATGAGGAGCTGGCCGGCGGAAAAGCTGTTGCAGCTCTTGATCGAGTTGATGAGCAGGCCGTCGGCCTGGTACTCGTCCATGTATTTGCAGATCATGTCGATGCGCTGGGGAAAATTGAGGTTCGTGTAGCAGCCCAGGCAGTACTCGGCAAGCGACTCGAGCGGTCGATCGGCATCATGGCGGAAACCAAAGTCGTACACCCCGCCGACCTTCGAGTAGGTCGAAGCGACGACGACCGCGCCCTCGTCGTAGAACATCTTCCAGAACTCGCGGAAGTGGGTCCAGTTCGGCGGCCCTTCGACAACCAGTCGATACTTTTCCCCGGGATGGTCGCCCTCGGGCGTTACCGGACCTTTGCCCGCGCGCATGCGCGCCTCGACCTCCTCCCACAGCACCTGGTAGTACTTGGTCGCCTCCGGCATGCCGCGAAACGCGGTGAAGATGGGTCCGATGTAATACACCGCGCCGAAATAGCCGTCGATCGGGCTGGGACGCTGCTTGGCGCTCTGCAGCACGCGCACCAGGTCGTCCTCGGCCTTCTGCGATTCCCTCATGTACCCGCGCAACCGGTCGATATCGAACTTGACGCCGGAGATCCTCTCCAGCGTCGGGATGACTTTCTCCTTGAGCTGTTTCACCACATAGTCGCGCATGGCGGGATTGATCCTGCCGTCGCCCTGGTAGGGCACATGCAGCATCGTGGTCTCGCAGTCGTACTTCTGACGGATCAGCTCGAACCACTTCATGAACGTGAAGCAGCCGGTGTAGGAGAGCAGCAGCACGTCGGGACGCGGCAGCGCCTCGCCGGTGGGGCCCTTTTCGCCCCCGAGCATCATGCCCAGGTCGGCCTTGACGTAGGTGCAGACGTCTTCCGAATGGCCGTCGCGCTCGGCATCCAGCACCATCTTTCCGGACTTCTTGCGCATGGCGTTCTGCAGCGCGTTGGTCTCGGGCAGGCTGCGCGCGAAATCGAAGCACATCAGCAGTTCGTTCAGGTTTCCCGGGACGAACGTCGCGGCAACCTTCTTGCCGCGCTCGTGCGCGGTCGCCAGCTCGTGGTAGTTGCGATTGATGAGCTCCTTCTGGATCAGCATCGCGTCTTCCTTGATGACTTCCTTCTTTACGGCTGTTGCGGTCGTCATGCGGCGCTCCAGAGCTTTATGGAATCGGCGAAAGTGCCGGCCTGCTCGCGAATCGGCGCCATCTGGCCGGTGTTCTCCGCGTACTTGAAGGCGGTGTACGGAATCCTGTGCTTTGCCAGGATCTCCTGGAGCATCGGGCGCTCGAGCAGCGCCGGATCGCAGAACGAGGGCGCGGCGAAGATCACGCCCTCCGCACCGCGCGTCTTCACCTGGTGCAGCAGGAACTTTCCCTTGTCCGCCTTGTTCTCGTCGTACTTCGAGGATGTCGACACCGAGCGGTGCAGGAAGGCCTTCGAGAGCTCCCCGAGCGGGTCTTCGTTCACCGGCACCTCGTCGAGCAGCCAGCTCTGGATCAGCTGGAAGTCGTCGTCCACGACATAGCAGCCCGCCAGCTCGATCGACTTGATGAGGCCAAGCGGCGGCTGCTCGCAGAACGAGCCGCAAAGAACGACCCGTGCGTTGTCCCGCTGCGGGCGCTTTTCCCGCTCGCATTCCTGCAGGTAACTTCTGATGAGGAGCGTGTGCTCTTCCGGCGGCAGCACGCACCCTGCCCTCAGCACCAGGTAGACCTCGGAAGTCGGCGCCTGCCAGGGCTTGAGGGCGCGGTAGGCGTACAGCTCGCGCACCGCCTTGCGGTTCTCGTTGTAGACGGAGATGGATGTCCTTAGATCTTCATCAGTAATTTTTTTATTTGAAAGGCGTTCAAGATCGCTTCGCAGCACACCCATCTCATGGATGTAGAAGCTGCCGCCGGTCGAGTCGTCGTAGTTCTGCGGCAGGTCGAAGTACTTGACGTACTTGTCCTTGAACATGATCTGCCACATCCCCGAAAGGTTGCGGATCACGTCGCAGATCGAGGGAAAGAGCATGCCATCGAGGCAATCCAGCCGCCCCGTGAGGCCCAGCTCCAGGGTGGAGCGCGGGATGCGGCAGATGTAACTCTGATAGTAGGCGTCGCCCTGGATCACTTCGAGCTGATCGCCGCCGCCGAAAATGCCGACCGGCAGCATGCCGGCGGCGTGGATGATCTCGCGCGGCACGTAGATCGGCATGTAGCCGATCGCCTTGCGTCCGGACTGCGCCGCTTTCCACTGCTTCACGGCGCTGAATTCCAGATCCTCGAAGAGGCCCTCGCAGCGCTTCACGATCTCCTGGATGCTCATCGGTGCTCCCAGATTGGCGCGCGCTTTTCGATGAAGGCCTTCAGTCCTTCGTTTGCATCGCGCGTTGCCATCAGCTGCTCGAGGTAAAGCGCCTCGACGTCGTCCAGGCGCGCGCGCGCCAGGTCCGCGAACGGCTCGCGGGCCGCGCGCACCGCGAAGGAAAGCGCGGCCGCGCTCTTGCCCTGGAGATTGCCTTCGAAATAGTCCAGCGCAAGGGCGGCGGGATCGTCGCCCACGGCACTGGCCAATCCCCAGGCGAGCGCGGTGCCCGCATCGATGGAGCGCCCGGAGTAGAGAAGATCCTCGGCGCGCGCCTGGCCGACGCGCAGCGGCAACAGCACCGAAGCGGCCGGCGCGAATACGCCGAGCTTAATCTCGGGCTGACCCAGTTGTGCGTCGGCGCCGAGGAACAGCAGGTTTCCCGCGAGGGCGAACTCCAGACCACCGCCCAGGCACTGGCCCCTGGCGGCTACGAGAATCGGCTTCGGCCAATCGAGCATAACGCCGACGAGCGCGTGCAGGCTTTTCAGCATGCGCTCGCACTGCTCGGGCAGATGCTCTTCGACGCTCGCGCCGAAGGAAAAGTGCGGCCCCTCGTGATCCACCAGCGCAGCGAGCACGCCGCGGTTGGCGCGATGCGCCCCGAAAGCCGCCGCAAGCGCGGCGATCATGCGCACGTCGATGACGTTGGCCTTCGGTTTCGCGAGGCGCAGCCTGAGCAGGGATCCGTCGCGCTCGAGCCAGACCTTGAGCGGGGAGTCGGTCACGCCTTGCGCGCCTTCGGCTGAATCTGGTCGTGCAGCGAACCGACCCAGCTTTGCCCCGCGGCGAGCTTCTGGCGCAGCAGCACGAAATCGATTTCCCGATCGTCCTTCGACCCCTCGTTGAATGCCGTGAACCCTGAGCGCGCCTCGGTGACCATATTGAGTGCGAGCCAGGCACGGGCGTTTTCCTTATTGCGGTTCCAGGCGTCCAGCTTCGGCTTTCTCAGCTCCTCGACGGTCTTGGTGGTGCAATCGGGAAATGTCATCAGCATTTTCGCGCACAGCTCTTCGACCTTTGCGTCGAGCATCGACAGATCCACCACGCCCTTCTTGAGCAACTCCTTGCCCTCCTTCAGCGCATCGCCGGTCTTGGATTTGCCGAACGCGATGCGCCCGAAGTCGTCGTAGGGCCGTTGCGTTTCGACGAGCGGATTGGCGACGAACCTGCCGTCGACTTTCAGCGCCGGGACGATGTCGGTAAGCAGCCCCATGTGATACGCCTCGTGCGCCGAGAACGGCTCGCACAGCACGCAGGCCGCCATCGCGCGCTCCGCCCCGACAATCACCGGGAGAAAATCCGTTGCGCCGCCGATCGGCGCCGAGCCGTGCTTGGGACCCGCCTGGCCGAAGCGCGCGAGGTCCTGCGCCACGGAGAAGTCGCAGGCCATGCCGATTTCCTGGCCGCCGCCGATGCGCATGCCGTTGACGCGGCAGATCACCGGTTTGTCGCAGGCGAGGATGGCCGACACCATGTCGTTGAACAGCCGCATGTACTGCCGGTATTCCTGGGGGTGCCCAGCGTAGTATTCGGCGTATTCCTTGGTGTTTCCTCCGGTGCAGAAGGCCTTGTCTCCGGTGCCGGTGAACACCACGCAGTTCACGTCACGCGCGTTGGACGCGGCGCGAAAGGCGAGGATCACGCCCTTCACCATCTCGGTCGTATACGAGTTGTACTGCGTGGGATTGTCGAGCCAGATCCAGGCGTTGTAGAGGCCCGGGGCGATCTTGCCGTCCGGCGTACGGGCCGGGCGGCGCTCATAGCGCACCCCGGGAACGGCAATTTCGGCCAGGTCGTGGTTGCGGTGGAAGCGGGTTTCGGGTGCGGACATGTCGTCTCCTCAAATAAGTACTCGAATACCGAATTAGGCGGGCAACCCCAAAATACCCCCGCCAGAAGCGCGCCGATTTGATCTAGTTCAAGGTTTGGCCACGCGGATGGGCCAAATTGCGGGCATGGACAATGAAACGACCGGGAGGGGAAAGTGAACGCATCGGTTTCCGTCGCGCTCGCCGGCAGCGGCGGCGCGGGCGTGATGACGGCGGGCAACATGCTGCTTGAGGCGGCTGCCCTGGCCGGCTATTACGGACTCATGACCCGGACCAGCGGCCCGCAGATCCGGGGCGGCGAAGCCGCCGCGATGCTGCGCATCTCGACCTTCGCCACCGACGGCCAGGACGACCGGTTCCAGGTGCTGGCGGCGATCGACTGGCAGAACGTGGAGCGCTTCTCCGCCGAGCTTCCGCTCGGCCCGGCGAGCCTGGTCGTGGGCGACCCGGCGCGTGGCGCTCCACCAGAGGTTTTTACGCGCAGCGGCGCGCGCTTCCTGCCGGTGCCGCTCAAGGCGCTGGCCGCAACGATCCCGGGTGCCTGGCCGAACATGGTGGCGCTGGGCGTGCTTGCGGGATTGATCGGCCTGCCTTTCGACGCGCTCGAGGCGGCGGCGAAGAAAACCATGAAAAAGGGCCTGGACGCAGGAATCGCGGCGGCGCGGCTCGGCATGTCCCAGGCAGCCTCTTTTTCAAAGGATTTTTTTATCGGCAAAGCGCCGGAGAAATCGCCGCGATGGCTGATTACCGGCAACGAAGCGGCGGGATACGGCGCGCTGCGCGGGGGCGTGCGCTTCGTGGCCGCCTACCCGATCACGCCGGCCACCGAATTGCTGGAGTGGCTCTCGCCCGCCCTGGCCAGGATTGGCGGCACGCTCGTGCAGGCCGAGGACGAACTCGCCTCGATCAACATGGCGCTCGGCGCCTCCTACGGCGGCGTGCCATCGCTTACGGCGACCTCCGGCCCGGGACTCTCGCTGATGATCGAGTCGCTTGGCCTTGGCGTCGTGACGGAGGTGCCGGTCGTGGTGGTCGACGTCATGCGCACGGGGCCGTCCACCGGCATCGCCACCAAGTCGGAGCAGGCGGACCTCAATATCGCGCTCTACGGCCTGCATGGCGACGCGCCACACATCGTCATCGCGCCCAATTCGGTTGCCGACTGCCTCGCCGCGACCGAATGGGCGGTCGGCCTCGCCGAGTCGCTGCAGGTCCCCGCGATCGTGCTCTCCGACCAGTATTTCGGCCAGGCGAGAGCGGTTGTCGATCTTCCCGTTTTTTCCGAAAAATCCTTTCAACGAAAAACAGCAAGCGAACCCGAAAACTACAAGCGCTACGCATTGACTGCGTCGGGTGTGTCGCCGATGGCGATTCCCGGCACGCCCGGGTGCACCTACACCGCGGACGGCCTTGAGCACAACGAGAAGGGCACGCCGTCATCCCAGGCCGCCGACCACCTTGCGCAGATGGACAAGCGCGCGCGCAAAATCTCACAGCTCGACCCGGGCGATGCCTGGGCGAGCATCGAGGGCAAGGGCGAGGTCGCGATACTCACCTTCGGGTCCTGCACCGGACCGGCGCGCGAAGCATTCGCCCGCGCGCGCGCCAAGGGTTTCGAAGGCCGGCTCGTTTCGCTGCGCCTGCTCGCGCCCGCGCAGCCGGAGCGCCTGAAGCAGGCGCTGGAAGGCGTGAAGCAGGCGCTCGTGCTCGAGCAGAACCATAGCGGGCAATTCCTGCGCTATCTGCGCTCCGAGTACGACCTGCCCTGCAAGCTGACCAGCCTGCGCCGGCCCGGCCCGCTGCCTTTCCGGCCCGACGAGATCCGGCAGGCTCTCATGGCGCTGGAGGCGGCATGAACGCGCCCGCGATGCCGATTGCACTGGCGGCGAAGGATTTCAAGTCGGATTACAAGCCGGTCTGGTGCCCGGGCTGCGGCGACTACTCGGTGCTCTCCGCCATCACCAAGGCGCTCGCTTCGCTCCAGCTGCGGCCCGAAAACGTCGCGGTCGTATCCGGCATCGGCTGCTCGTCGCGAATTCCCGCGTACACGACCTGCTACGGATTCCACGGCGTGCACGGGCGCTCGCTGCCCGCGGCCACCGGGCTGAAGGCCGCCCGGCCGGATCTCACGGTACTCGTGGCAAGCGGCGACGGCGACGGCTACTCCATCGGCGGGAACCATTTCATGCACGCCTGCCGGCGCAATGTGGACCTCACCTACATCGTGATGGACAACCACGTTTACGGCATGACCAAGGGCCAGCCTTCGCCGACCACCGAGCCGGACTGGTCGTCGAAGCTCGCGCCCGGGGGCACCGGCCTGCGCGAGTTTCATCCGCTCGTCATCGCGCTTGCGAGCGGCGCGAGTTTCATCGCGCGCGGTTTTTCTGGCGACCCGAACGGCTGTGCGGCGCTGATCGCAGAGGCGGTCCGACATCCCGGCTTCTCTTTCATCGAAATCCTGTCGCCCTGCGTCACCTTCCGTCCGGAGCAGCGGGGCTGGAAGGAAGCGGTGCGCCCCTCGCCGGTCGAAGCGACCGATGACCCGGCGCGCGCCGCGCGCCGGCTGATGACCGACGACGGATTCAATATCGGCGTGCTCTTCCAGGGCAGCCGGTCGCCATTCTCCGGCATGGCCGCCAAGGCAACGCACACCGTTGCGGACCTCGAAAAGGGATTCCTCCTATGAGAAAGACCGCTCCCAAGCCTTCCTACGATTATTCCGAGTTCATGGCGCGCGCCTATGCGATGGAGTTGGAGGCGGTCGAGCGCTACGCGCAGTTCGCCGAGCAGCTCGATACCCACAACAACCGGGAAGTCGCGGCGCTGTTCCGCAAACTCTCCGCGATCGAGGCCCTGCACGCCAAGCGGATCCTGGAAGAAATGGGCTGGCCCAGCCTGCCGGTCCTCACGCCCGCGTATGCCTGGGAAGGCCCCGAGGCGCCGGAAACCGCACCCTTCGAATCCGTGCATTACCTCATGCATCCCTACCATGCACTCGAGATCGCGCTCGCCTGCGAACTTCAGGCGCAGAAGTACTTCGAGCAGATTGCGTCCGGCAGTGCGCCGAAGCAGGTGAAGGCGGCAGCGGAGGAGATGGCCGGGGAGGAACGCGAGCACGTGACGCTGATCCGCGCGTGGATGAAGAAGGTGCCTAAGCCCAGCGCCGGATGGGACGAGGATCCCGACCCGCCGCGCGCGAACGAGTGAGCGCTTGCCGATGAAAGTCCTTCTTCCCGGCGGCTGGAAAGCGCCGCTCGGCTATGCCAACGGCATTGCGGCCTCGGGGAGGCTGGTGTTCGTCGCCGGCCAGGTCGGCTGGGACGCGCAGCAGAATTTCCAGTCCGAAGCAATCGCTCCGCAGTTCGAGCAGGCGCTGAAGAATGTTCTTGCGGTGGTCGCCGAAGCGGGCGGCAAGGCGGAGCATATCTGCCGAATGACGGCCTATTGCTGCGACAAGCCCGCCTATCTCGCCGCGCGCCGCGAGCTCGGCCGGATCTGGCAGACCCTCATGGGCAGGCACTACCCGGCCATGAGCATGATTTTCGTATCCGACCTCCTCGACGCGCCGGGTAAGATCGAACTCGAGGCGACTGCAGTCATTCCACAGGAGAGATGAAATGCGAGGCTTGAAAGGCAAGACCGTCATCGTCACCGGCGGCGCAGCCGGCATCGGCGCGGCGATCGTGGAGCGGTTCAAGGCCGAAGGCGCGAAGGTCGTCGTTTTCGATTTGAACGGCGAGAGAAAAGTCGACATCACGGACTACGACGCGGTCAGGAAAGCCGTCGCCGAAGCCGGGCCGGTGGACATCCTGGTCAACAACGCCGGCTGGGACATGTTCAAGCCCTTCCTCAAGACCGATCCGGCGTTCTGGCAGAAGATCATCTCGATCAACCTCGTGGGCGCGATGAACCTGCTGCACTGCGTGCTGCCCGGCATGGTCGAGCGGGGCGGCGGCAAGGTGGTGAACATCGCCTCGGACGCCGGGCGTGTGGGCTCTTCCGGCGAGGGGCCCTACTCCGCCTGCAAGGGCGGCATCATTGCCCTCACCAAGACACTGGCGCGCGAAATGGCTGGAAAAAATGTCAGATTGAATGTGGTGTGCCCTGGCCTCACGGAAACGGGCATGCTCGAAAGCTTCATGCAGGGCGCCGGCAACCCCGACAAGCTGCGCGAGGCCTACCGCCGCGCCGTTCCCATCGGCCGCCTCGGCCAGCCCGCCGACCTTCCCGGCGCGGTGGCGTTCTTCGCCAGCGACGATGCCGACTTCATCACCGGCCAGGTCCTCAGCGTTTCAGGCGGGCTGACGATGCACGGCTAGCCGGACAACGCGACCAAGCCGGGATGCCTGTGAGCAACCGTAACTATCTCTTGAACGACCGAACTTGGTGATCGACCTCGTCCCAAGGAAGCCGGCGACCCGCTTCCCGCATCTTGGCGTAACCGGCTTCGGCCTGTTTGACCGTTATCGTGCGCGCTTTGACCATTTGCTCAATGAGCCAGAGCGTGCCATGAACGTCAATACCTTCTGTTTGACCAGCGGTCCGAAGCCGTCCATCACCAGTCAATAGCGGACACTCTTCTTGCCGGGCGAGTGCGAGCGCGAGCAGGTCGTTGATGCTGGCACCCAGGCCTCGGTACTTTTCGACCAGCCGGCCCGCGTAGACGACGGTATCTTCACTCAGCTCCAGGCGCTTGAGGCCGAGACGAGGTAATTCCGGATGGTCGATCCGGAGTTCTTCCTCGTACAGGACATCGGGGACGGCGAATGTGGCATCGAAGCGGAACATCAGGCGGAGCAGCCCGCCTGTGTTCATGTCTATGATGATGTTCGCATCGCTAATGAGCAGCCGCGCGGCCACTTTGCATGCTCCGTTTCTTCTGAAATTCCGTGAGCGGCATGCGCAATAGTTCGGCGGCTTTACTCTCGCTGATCAGATCCTGTCCGAGCGCCCGGTATACAAGCTGATCGAAAAGCTGAGGACGCTCGGGGGCATATTGTTCGCCAGGCTCAGTCTTGTTCCAGCCGCGCGAACTGAAGAATTTGCGCATCTCGACGTAGTGCACGTCAGGCAGGATCCCCAAATCCTTGGCGCGATGCATCCAGCCCTGCATGCTCAGGCCATACGCTTTCTTGAGCACTTCAAGCTCGCGGGGCTCCAGCCAAACGCGCTTTTCGCCAAGCTCCTTGCGAACTTCGACCTCGGGCGCGAGAAAGGCGCCGGCGAACCGGTTGGCGGCGGCTTCCTCTTCGACATCCGGGGCAAGGCGTCCATGCAATACCAAGTGTCCAAGCTCGTGCGCAAGCGTGAACCGCTGCCGGTCGCCGGGCCATCCCCGCCCCACGACGACCACCGGTATGCCATCCACGGTCGCGGCCATGCCGTCGAACCGGTCATTGATGGCCTGCGACTGAAAAACCTTGATGCCCCGCTCTTCGAGCATATCCGTGAGCACCGGAATGGGACTGATGCCCAGGCCCCATGACGTTCGAAGGTCCCGCGCAACGGCCTCGACTTCATCGAGAGTGGCAATCTGGGCGGGCAGATGCTCTGGCAGCTTGAATGCCTGAACCGGACCGTTCGGCAGTAGCTGTTCGAGCTCGATAAACCGCTCTAGCTGCTCCTTTACGTCGCCCTCGATCTGGTCGAGCGCCTTCTTCGGAAGACGAGAGTGCTTCCGGTGCTTCATTTCCTGCAGCTCGATCTTCACAGGCCGAAAGAAATACTCCGTACGCACTCCCAGAGCCTTCGAAAGGTCGAGCAGGACGCGCGAGGAGGGAGTGGACTTCCCCCCCTCGTACTTGGAGATCGCCATCGCGGTGATTTCCGTTCGGTCCGCGAGCGCGCGCAACGACAGCCCTGCCGCCTTACGTGCCTGCTTGATGCGTTCACCGATCATTGTCTGCCTTTAGTTTACAAAGTTGACTTAAAACTATGAATTCTGTAAACTATCCTCCTTAAACCCTCTTTTGTCAACAATTATCTCGCGAACTCAATGGGTTAGGACAACCATCATGGTCAAAAATTTCCCGCCTCAAAGCGAGGAGCACTGACATGCGTGCTTCCGCTCACACCGCGATTTCCGGGATTTTGGCATTCGCCATGGTCGCACTTATCAAGGAACAGCATCCCGGTGCGCGCCTCCCCCATCCGGGCTTCGCGGCAGTGGCAGCGGCCCTTGCCTCCGGACTGCCCGATGTCCTGGAGCCAGCGACCAGTCCGCACCATCGCCAGTTCTGCCATAGCGCCGTGTTCGCTGCGCTCGTCACTTCGGGAATGAAGAATCTCTACGACTGGGTACCTACTACGCCCGACGAGGCGCTCATGAGGGACGTACTGCTCGGCGTCGGATTCGGGTACATGGCGCATCTGTGCGCCGATTCAACCACGGCAATGGGCCTGCCCCTTGTCGGCAACATCTTCTGAGGAACGCAACCATGCTTCCAACACTCGAACTGGCAGCAAAACGCAAGGCGCAGCTTTACGGCTATCTCGAAGCGATCGGCCAACGCCTCGATCTCACCGAAACGCAGTACGAGCGCGCGCAAACGAGCTACCAAGCCGTCGGCACGTGGCTGATGGAGTCCGAGTCGCCGTATCTGCAGGATGGGAGCGTCTCGCCTCACGGCTCGATCCGCATTCAGACGGCGAACCGGCCGTTCGCCAGGACCGAGTTCGATGTCGATCTCCTCGACGTGCTCCCGGGGATCGCCGAAAGTTCGAGCCCGACGGCCGTCAAGGCGCTCGTGGGCGACCGGCTCAAGGAGAACGACCGCTACCGAAAAATACTCGTTGAGAAGAACCGCTGCTGGCAGTTGCAGTATGAGAACGAGTTCCATCTGGACGTGACGCCTGCGATCCTCAATCCGCGTTGCGGAAACGGCGGCCTCCTGGTCCCGGACAAGACGCTGCGCGTCTGGAAGCAGACTCACCCCATCGCGTTCGCCGACAAGTTCGAGGCCCGGGCGCGGCTGCAGCCCCGCTACCGAAGCGTCAAGTTCGCAGAGGCACGCGCCGACATGGAGGGCCTGCCCGAGCGCCAAACCTTCAAGGGGCCATTGAAGCGCGGCGTGCAACTCTCCAAGCGCCACCGCGACATCCGCTTCGCGAACAAGGATGATTCGCTTGCGCCGATCTCGATCATCATCACCACGCTGCTGGCCTGGTCATACGAAGAGTGCGTGCGGTCGCGCGAGTACGACCACGATCTGGACGTGCTGATGGAGGCCGTCCGCGGGATGCCGAACTTCATCCAGGTCATGTACGTGGCCGGTCAGAAAATCTATGTGATTCCGAACGAAACGACTGCGGGCGAGAACTTCGCCGAAAAGTGGAACGAAGACCCCCGCCGCGCGGATGCCTTCTACGACTGGTACGAGAACCTGGTCGAAACGCTCGAAGACTTTGTGCGGGCGGAAGGCGAAGACGCGGTGAGCGTGCGTCTGTCCGAGGCTTTCGGCGGCTCGGTGGTCGAGCCTGTGTTCGCTGAGGTTAACCGTGCCGTCAATTCGGCGCGCGCTGCGCGCACACTCGGGATTCTCGGCGCGGCCGGCCTGTCAACCTCGGTGCGCGCGGCGCCCGTGCGCGGCAACACCTTCTATGGCCGGTGACAGTGCGGCCCGCATACCGCCCGGCCGGGCTCAGCGCCGCGCAGCAGTACCAAATCCTGCGCACCGCCAATTCGTTCGGGGGGCACGGCCGGCTGTCGCGCTGCTCGCTCATCTGGTTCTATTCCGCGCGGCCCAGTGCGATCAGCCGGCTGTACGCGATGGAGCTGAAGTTCCAGCAGGGCGAGTTTCCGCAGGTGATCGTAAGGGCGCCCGACCTCAGCGTCTTGGCCGGCGGCAAGGACCTACCCCACGTCTACGCGCAGGAGCCGCCGCGGCTCTGCCTATTCCTTCCCTGGACGGGAGAATGGAATCCACAGCGCACGCTGGTGGAGACAATGCTCCCCTGGTCGGTTCTGTGGCTCTACTACTTCGAAGCCTGGCTCAGGAGCGGTGAGTGGACGGGCGGGGGAATGCATCCACCGGCGTCGC
>JANNXB010000005.1:0-14824 GCA_031409355.1 Betaproteobacteria bacterium
GATGTCCGCACCCTCGGCCTGCATCGCCAGCATCGAGCAGGACTTCACCGCCTTGCCGTTCATGCTCACGGTGCAGGCGCCGCATTGCGCGGTGTCGCAGCCGACGTGCGTGCCGGTGAGCCGGAGATTCTCGCGGATCACTGTCACGAGCAGCGTGCGCTCCTCGACTTCCGCCGAAACCGCCTTGCCATTGACCTTGAGGGAAACCTTGATCGCCATGCTGCCTCCTGAGGATTTCGTCGATCCGCTGATTCGGGGGAGGAGCATCCTAGCCAAGCGCACCCCAGGAGGCAATGTTGCGGTGCGGCATCGAACGGCTGTCAGGGCGCTGAAAGCTTGCCGAAAGGGATGCGACAAGCAACAGCCATAGGCTGCGGGTCCCTCATGAAGCAAACTATTGTTTTTCTTGCATTTCCGGCCATGGCCGCGGCATTGCTCGCAATCTCCGGGTGCGACAAAAAGGCAACGCCAGCTGCAGACGCTGAATCCAAGGCCGCAGTGAAGGGTGGCGCCAAGGGGCTCCAGGTTCCTGCAGCGCAAAAGCAGTTCCTCACGGTAGAGGAAGCCGGTGCGGCACAGGGCGGCGAGCTCCTCGCGTTGCCCGGGCGCGTCGCGTTTCGCCCGCAGGCGCAATTCGCGGTGGGTGCGCCGATGTCGGGCCGGGTGGCCGCGGTGCTGGTTCGCGTCGGCGAGATCGTCAAGGCCGGCGCGCCGCTGCTCGCGATCGACAGCGCCGACGCAGCTGCGGGACGCGCATCGCTTGACCAGGCGGCGACGCGGCTGGCGTCGGCCGAAAACATGTTCAAGCGCCAGGTCGAGATGGTCCAGAAAGGCGTTGGACTCGAGATCGACCGGCAGGAAGCCGAAGCGAAGTTCAAGGAAGCGCGCGCCGAACACGATCGCGCGCGCCACGCGGCGGGAATGGTCGGCGGGGGGCAGGGCAACCGCTTCACGGTCAGAGCACCCGCAGACGGGGTGGTGATGGCCGTTCGCGCCGCGGTCGGCGCGTCGGTTGCGCCCGGCGGCGATCCGCTGGTGGAACTCGGCGACCCGACCCGGTTGCAGGTGGTGGCGCAGGTGCCCGAGGGCGAATTGCGCCGTGTCGCCGTCGGCCAGGAGGCGGAGGTCGAACTTCCGGCCCTCGCCATGCGAGTGGCGGCGAAGGTCGAGAATTTCAGCCCGCGGGTGGATCCGGAATCGCGCCGCGCGCAACTGTATCTCGCGCTGGCGAAGAAAACCGAGAACCTTCGCGCCGGCATGCTGGCGCAGGTGAAGCTGAGGGTGATCGGCGAAGAGGGGCTCTCCGTCCCGGTCGCGGCGGTGCTGATCAAGGAAGGCAAGCGCCGCGTCGTCTATGTCGAGCGGCCCGACGGCGGCTTCGAGGCGCGCGACGTGCAGATCGGGCGCAATCGTGATGGCCGCGTGATGATCTTGCAGGGCCTGAACGCGGGCGAGCGCATCGTGGTACGCGGTGCGCTGTTGCTGGATACCCAGGCCGAACAGCTGCTCTAGAAATGTTGCGACTGCTGATCGAGGCCTGCGTTCATCGCCGCGTGGCGGCATTCTTCGCCACGCTGGTGGTCGCCGCGTTCGGGCTGCATGCCTACCTCGAGACGCCGATCGAGGCCTACCCGGACGTCACCAACACCCAGGTCACCGTCATCACCCAGCTTCCCGGCAACGCGCCGGAGGAGATCGAGCGGCGCGTAACGGTGCCGCTGGAACGGGAACTCAACGGCACTCCGGGCATGACGCTGATGCGCAGCGAAAGCCTGTTTGGGCTGTCGCTGATCACGCTGACTTTCTCGGACGATACCGCGAGTTTCCCGGCGCGCACCATCGTCCTGCAGCGCGTCGCCGCCGCCTCCCTGCCGCCGGGCGCGACGCCGGAACTCGCCCCGGAGGCGACCCCGTTGGGTGAGGTGTACCAGTTCCGCATCACCAGCGACCGGCACGACCTCTACCAGTTGCGCGCGGAAATGCAGTGGAACGTGGTGCGCGTGCTGCGCCAGGCGCCGGGCGTCGCCGACATCGTGCCCTTCGGCGGCTACCTGAAGGAATTCCACGTCGAAGCCGACCCGGCGCGCCTTTTCGCGCAGGGCCTGACGCTGGCCGACCTCGAGCAGGCGATCGCCAAGTCCAACGTCAACGTCGGCGGCGGCTTCCTGCGCCATGGCGACCAGGAACTCACGGTGCGCGGCCTGGGCTACCTCGAATCCGCCGAGGACATCAAGCGCATCGTCCTCAAGAGCAAGGACGGCACGCCGGTCACGATCGGCGACGTCTCGAGCGTGGTGCAGTCGTTCACGCCGCGGCGCGGCGCGGTCGGCGTCGGCCTGGAGAAGGAAGGCATCGAGAGCTTCGTCTGGATGCGGCGCGGCCAGAATCCGTCGATCGTGCTGGAAGGAATCCACGCCAAGGTCAAGGAACTGAACGAGACCATCCTGCCCAAGGGCATGAAGATCGAGACCATCTACGACCGCAGCGACCTGGTGGGCCTGACGCTCTCCACGGTGCACAAGAACCTGCTCTCCGGCTTCCTGCTCGTGGTCGGCGTGGTGTGGCTGTTCCTGCGCAGCGCGGTGGGCTCGCTCGCGGTGGCGGTGGTGATCCCGCTCTCGCTGCTGGTGGCCTTCATAGGCCTGTACGCGCTCGGCCTGCCGGCCAACCTGATCTCGATGGGTGCGATCGATTTCGGCATCCTGGTCGACGGCGCGGTGGTGCTGGTCGAGAACGTCATCCATGCGCTGCGCCACGAGCATCCCAAGGACCGGCGCGGGGTGCTGCGGCTGGTGGTGCGCTCGGCGGTGGACGTGGGCAGGCCGACCCTGTACGCCATGCTCATCATCATCGCCGCGCTGGTGCCGGTGTTCACGCTGGAATCCGTCGAGGGGCGCATCTTCCGCCCGCTCGCGCTGACGTATTCCTTCGCCCTCATCGGCGCGCTGATTTTCTCGCTGACGCTGGTGCCCGCCCTGTGTGCGGCGCTGTTCCGGCCGCGCCACGCGCGCCTGGAGGAGCCGGCCTGGATCGAGCGCATGCGCGCCTCGTACCGGCGGTCCCTGGCCTGGGTCCTGGGAAACCGGCCGAAGGTCATCGCCGCGGCCTTCGTGCTGCTGGCGCTGGGCGCGCTGACCTTCGCTCGCCTAGGCACCGAGTTCCTGCCCGAACTGGATGAAGGCGACATCCAGTTGTTCGTCGAAATGCCCCCTTCCATCGCGCTGGAGAAGGGGCAGGACATCCTGCTCGAGGTGCGCAAGCGCATCCTCGAGTTCCCGGAAGTGCGCAAGACCCTGAGCGAGCAGGGCCGCCCCGAGGACGGCACCGACAACGAAGGCGTCAACATGAGCGAGACCTTCATCCGCCTCAGGCCGCGCGGCGAATGGCGCGCGGGCCTCGACAAGCGGCGGCTGATCGACGAGATGCGCGACTCGCTGATGGAGATCCCGGGCATCCGCTACAACTTCTCGCAACCGATGAAGGACAACGTCGAGGAGGCGGTGAGCGGCGTGCGCGGCAAAGTGGTGCTGAAGATTTTCGGCGCCGATCTCGATCTCATGCGCAAGGCGCTAGAGCAGGCCAAGGAGTCGCTGAAGAAGGTGCCCGGCATCGTCGACCTCGATCTTTACCGGGACGCGAGCACGCCGCAGCTGCAGGTGAATTTCGACCGCCCGGCGCTGGCGCGCGCCGGCATCTCGATCGAAGACGCGCAGCGCACGCTGGAGACCGCGCTCGCCGGGCGCGTGGCGACCACCATGTGGGAAGGCGAGCGGCCGGTGCCCGTGCGGCTGATGCTGCCGCTCGAAGCGCGCGACGACATGGACAAGATCGCCGCTGTCGCCGTGACCTCCGACTCCGGCGCCCGCGTCCCGTTGCGCGACCTTGCCAGCCTGAAGGTCAGCAACGGCCTGGCTTCGATCAACCGCGAAGGCAACGCCCGCTACCTCGCGCTGAAATTCAACGTCGAGGACCGCGACATGGGGTCGGTGGTGCAGGACGCGATCGCCGCGGTCGATGGCAGCGTGAAGGCGCCCGAGGGCCACTATTTCATCTGGGGCGGCGAGTTCGAGAACCAGCGGCGCGCGATCGCGCGCCTGAAGATCGTGGTGCCGCTCGCGGTCCTGGCGGTGCTGGGCCTGCTCTACGCGGCGATGAATTCCGGCCGCAGCGCGCTCTCGGTGCTGCTGACCGTGCCGTTCGCGATCACCGGCGGCGCTTTCGCGCTGCTTGTCTCGGGCACGGCGCTCTCCGTGAGCGCGGCGATCGGCTTCATTGCGCTGATCGGCCAGGTATCGCTCATGGGCCTGCTGGTGCTGAGCGCGGCCGAAACTCGCCGCCGCAACGGCGAGGAACTGGTGCCGGCGCTGCTCGAGGGCGCGGGCGAGCGGCTGCGGCCGGTGATCATGGCCTCAACGCTTGCCTTCGTCGGCCTGCTGCCGATGGCGCTGTCCAGCGGCGTGGGCAGCGAGACGCAGCGCCCCTTCGCGCTGGTGGTGGTCGGCGGCATGCTGACGACGCTGTTGATTGCGCTCTGGGTCCTGCCGGCGATCTACAGCTACATCACGCCGAAGCACCTGGCGACGCCGGAAGAGGAAGACGAGCAGATCGAGGACCAGCCGTGAAGCGGGCTCTGATCGCCTTTGTTCTTCTGCTTTCTTCATTCAATGGTTTTTCCCAGGAACTTCCGGAAAAGCTCACTCTTCCCGCGCTGCTTCGTCTGGTGGCCGAGCGCAGCCCGCGCCTCGCCGTGGAGCGCGTGGGCATCGAGGCCGCCGAGGCGGATCGCGTCACGGCTGGTGCGCTGCCGAATCCCAGCATTTCCTACGGCACGTCGCGTCCTTCCGGCGGCACGCCGAACAGCGTGATCAGCGGCAACCGCCAGCAGCAGGCGGGCATCGAGCTGCCGGTGCTGATCGCAGGACAGCGTTCCGCCCGCGTCGACGTTGCAGAGCAGGGCGTGCTTGGCGCGCGGGCGCGCGTCGCGCAGGTTGCGAGCGAGATCGCGCTGCGCGCTGCGGAACTGTTCGGCGGATTGCAGGCGGCGCAGGAAAAATCCGTGGTGCTCGCCGAAGCGCATACCGAGATCGAACGCGCCGCTTCGCTGGTCTCCGGGCGCCTGGACAGTGGCATGGCGAGCCGCTACGACCTAGCGCGCGTCGAGCTCGAGGTGGCCGCGATCGCGGTGCGCCTGGCCGAAGCGCGCGCCGACGCGGCGGAGAAATCAGCGGGGCTCGCCTCCTTGCTCGGCGCTCCGGGCTGGCGCCCGCGCGCCGAGGGCGTGCTCGCGCCCACCGGCGTTGCGGGAGAGCTCCCCGCTCTGCGCGCGTCCGTAGCCGCCGGCAATCCGCAGATCATTTCCGCGCGGCGCGAGGAAGATGTGGCTAGCGCGGCGGTGCGGCGCGCCGAGCGCGAGCGCTGGCCGGTGCCGGTGCTGAGTCTGGGCCGGACCTGGACCAGCGAGCCCTTCGGCGCCGCCAATTTCATCGGTTTTTCAACTGAGGTGCCGATCCTCGATTCGCGCCGCGGGCAGTTGGAGAAGGCGCAGGCCGACCTGCGCGCCGCGGAGCGCCGCCGCGAGGCAATCGAGGCCGAAATCGGCGTGGAACTCGGACGGCTGGTCGACGCCCTGGTGGAGCGCCGCGCCGCGCTGGAGCGCTTCGAGCGCAGGGTCGACGTGCGCAGTCCGGCGCTCAGGCAGATGGCCGAGGACGCGTACCGGCTTGGGCGCGGCACCGTGCTCGAACTGATCGACGCGGCACGCACGCGCGTGGACGCCCGCGTGACCGGCATCGACCTGCGCGCGTTCACGGTCCAGCAGGAACTAAGGATCCTGGCATTGACGGGCGGCCTGGGCAAATGAAGGCGTTGATAGCGCTGGTTCTCGCGGCGATCGCTTGCAGCGCGTGGGCGGCGGCGGAGCCGGAGGAATGCGCGCGATCCACGGCGAAGATCTACGAGAGCGATTCACCGGCAGTGGTTTCACTAATCACTCGCCGGGTAAATCCGTATCGGGTCCGCAACCGCGTGCAGCGCGGCCTCGGCTCGGCATTCCTGATTGATGGCACGAAGGGATATGCCGTCACCAACGCGCACGTCGTGTTTGGCGCGCAATCGATCTCCGCCACGCTGGATGACGGCAGCGTGCGGCCGGTCCGTGTGATCGGCCTGGACGCGATCTTCGATATCGCGCTGGTGCAGATTGCGCTCGCTGACGGCGAGTCGGTGCCTTCGATCGCTCTGGGAGACTCGGACCGTGTGGTGGCGGGAGACGACGTCTTCGTGATCGGCAATCCGCTCGGGCTGGAGCAAACGCTGACCAGAGGGGTCGTCTCGGCTATCAATCGTGTTCTTCCGGAAAAGCCATTGTCGCTGTCGCGGCCGATGATCCAGACCGATGCCGCGATCAATCCCGGCAACTCGGGCGGGCCGCTGCTCGATCGCTGCGGGCGGGTCATCGGCATGGCGACTGAAATCGTCGCCGACGCGCATGGAATCGGCTTCGCGGTGCCGGTGAACCTGATCAAGGACGTGCTGCCGACCCTCTTGGAAAACGGCCGCGTGATGCGGCCCTGGCTGGGTTTCCATGGGCAGATGGTAGGTAAGGGCCTGGCGCAGTTGCTGAAAGGCTCCGGCACAAGCGGGCTTCTGGTCGAGGTGATCGAGCCGGGCAGCCCGGCCGAGAAGGCCGGGATCCGCGGCGGGGAGATCGAGATTTCGATCGATGGCACCGAGTTGTTGTGGGGCGGCGATATTCTGACCGCGGTCAACGGCGTCCGGGTGGATACGCCGGCGCGTCTGTACGAGGCCATGTCCGCGATCCGGATCGGCCAGACCGTGCGCCTAGAACTTCAGCGCAACGGGAAAACGATAAACGTGGCATACCCGGTGCCTGAGCGCCCGTTCCTTCCTGGCGATCTTGCCGACGGCGCGTCGGCCCCGGTGCTTCCCGTGCGTCGCGCCGGGCAGCCGGCGCCCGTGACCGGATTTCGCGCGATTCCCTGAGCGCGGGACAAGCCCATGTCTCTCGAGCAGTTCGTCGCAACTTACGGTTATTGGGCGATCCTCGCGGGCACATTTCTCGAAGGTGAAACGATCCTTGTCATCGGCGGATTTCTTGCGCACCGCGGCCATCTCGAATTGCCGTGGGTGATCGTGTCGGCGTTCACCGGATCGCTGTGCGGCGACCAGTTGTACTACTACATCGGGCGCATCAAGGGAATGGATTTTCTCGATAGGCGGCCGCGCTGGAAGGCGGCGTCGGGCCGCGTGCTGGGGATGTTGCGCCGGCATCAGGTCGCGCTGATCCTCGGGTTCCGTTTCCTGTACGGGCTGCGCACCGTTACCCCGTTTTTGATTGGCGCCGGCGGCGTGCCGCCGCTGCGCTATGCGGTGCTGAATGCGATCGGCGCGGCGATCTGGGCAATCGCGATCGGGATCGCGGGCTACTTGCTAGGGCACGCGCTCGAGTTGCTGCTCGATGAGGTCAAGCGCTACGAGTACTGGGTGCTGGCCTGCATAGCCGGCGCGGGAACCTTGTTCTGGGTCCTGCGCCGATTGAAGGACCGCCCAGCCATCTAGATGCTTGAAACGAACGTACCCTCGAATCGTGGACCCGAAGAATCACGCCGCTCATGACGAACACCGCGTTGACCACGTTCCGCTGCTGAAGAAGCTCGGCCCGGGGCTGATTACCGGCGCCGCGGACGACGATCCCAGCGGCATCGCCACCTACTCGCAGGCGGGCGCTCAGTTCGGCTACGGGCTTCTCTGGTCGGTTCTCTTCACCACGCCGCTCATGATCGGGATTCAGATCGTCAGCGCGCGTCTCGGGCGGGTCACCGGCCATGGGCTTGCGGCCAACATTCGCCAGCACTTTCCGAGGCCGCTGCTAGTTTTCATCGTTTCGCTCTTGCTGATCGCAAATACGATCAACATCGCCGCCGATCTCGGCGCGATGGGAGATGCGTTGCAGCTCATCGTCGGCGGCCATAGCGGGATTTACATCGTCTTTTTTGCGTTGATGTCGCTCACTTTGCAAATTTTCATACCCCTCCCGCGCTACGCGCCGATTCTGAAATGGCTCACACTTGCCCTGTTTGCCTATGTCGGGACGGTGCTCGTGGCGCATGTTCTCCTGGCGGAGGCCCTCGAAGGCGCGCTGCTGCCGCACCTCTCCTTCAACAGCGACTACTTTGCCGTGCTGGTGGCGGTACTCGGCACCACGATCAGTCCGTACCTGTTCTTCTGGCAGGCATCGCAGGAGGTTGAAGAGCAGCGTGCAACACCCGGGGATGAGCCGCTCAAGGACGCCCCCGAGCAGGCTCGCTCCCATCTGAAGCGCATCCAGATCGACACTTGCATCGGGATGATTTTCTCCAACCTCATTGCGTTCTGCATCATGCTCACCACAGCGGTAACGCTGCATTCTGCGGGCGTAACCGACATTCAAAGTCCTGCTCAGGCCGCGGAGGCGCTGCGGCCCCTCGCGGGCGATTTTGCGTTCCTGCTGTTTTCAGCGGGAATCATTGGCACCGGACTGCTCGCCGTTCCGGTGCTTGCAGGATCTGCGGCATACGCGGTGGCTGAAAGCTTTCGCTGGCCCATTGGCCTCGGGCTGCCGCTGGCGGAGGCGCGAGGGTTCTATTTCATTCTGACCATCGCGACGCTGCTGGGCGTTGCTATTGATTTCTCCGGCATCGATTCGATCAAGATGCTTTTATGGGCGGCCATCGTCAACGGAATCATTTCGGTGCCGATCATGGTCGTGATGATGCTGCTCGCGGTACGACCCGCGGTAATGGGATCTTTTGCAATCAAGCGGCCGCTGAGGGTGCTTGGGTGGTTCGCAACAGGCATCATGGCTGCCGCGGTCGCTGCCATGTTCATCCTGCTCTTCGCGCACTGAGGCGGAGCGGCTGGTGCGCCGCTACTGGCGCCGGACAGATGAAGCGGCGGCCAAGCGTTGTTCCGGGATCAATTGCTCTTCGTCAAGGTACAGACCGTTGCGGAAGACGTGCGAAGCGACCTGGTAGAAGGCGATCGCTTCGCGCGTGAGGGCCGGGTCGGCGGGTAGCGGGACGTACTTGCTTCCCTGCTCCAGGCGGAACACGTCGCTCTTGCGTTTCGGCTGCAGCACCGCGATGCGGTCGTCCTTCATGTAGGCCAGCGTCTGGTAATTGCCGATGAACGCGCGATCTGTTTCCGGCGCCGAGTGCAGCACGTCGCGGCCGAGGAACTTGGTGTAGTAGCTGAAGTCGAGCAGCCCGAGCAGGGTCGGCGGAATGTCGATCTGCGACATCAGCCGGTCCACCCGTTGCGGCGCGATGTGCGCAGGAGCGTAGACGAAGACCGGGATCAGGTACTTGTCCACCGGGATTTGCGCGGTGCCGCGCGCGCTCGCGCCGTGGTCGGCGGTGATGACGAACACGGTGTCCTTGAACCAAGGGCGCGTGCGCGCCCGTTCGATCAACCGGCCGAGAGCGTAATCGGTGTATTTCACCGCGCCTTCACGCCCTTTGCCCGAGGGAATGTCGATCCGCCCCGCTGGGTAGGTATACGGACGGTGATTGCTGGTGGTCATGACGTGGACGAACACCGGACGCCCCGCCTGCGCCGCTTTTTCCCGGTCGATCTCGTCGATGACATGGTCGTAGAGATGCTCGTCGGCGACGCCCCAGACGTTTTCGAACTCGATGCGCGCCGCCGGAATGCTGCGCCGGTCGACGGTCCGGTGGTTGTTCGCCTCGAAGTAGGCGTTCATGTTGTCGAAATAACCGTAGCCGCCGTAGGCGAACACGGTGTCGTAGCCCTTGTCTTCGAATACGCTGCCCAGCGTGAACAGGCCGCCGTTGTTCGGGCGGCGCACGATCGACTGGCCCGGCGTGGGCGGCAGCGACAGCGACAGCGCTTCCAGGCCGCGCACGGTGCGGTTGCCGGTGGCGTAGACGCGCGAGAACCAGAGGCTCTCCTTCGCCAGCCGGTCGAGGTTCGGCGTCAGGCCGCGCGGGTCGCCGTAGGCGCCAAGGAATTCGGCGCCCAGGCTCTCCACGCTGATCAGTACCACGTTCAGCCTGCGTTCCGGGCCGTTGCCCGGCTCCAGCCGCTCGACGCCGCCGTCGTCGGGATTGATCCAGGCGGTGCCCGCGTAGCCGGCGCGCACCGTTTCCAGTGCATCGGCGATCGGCAGGGACGCGTAATAGCGCTCGAAACTGAGTTCATTGCGGCGTGCCGCCGAGAAGAACTCATGGATGCCGTTTCCCGCCAGTTCGTTGGCCGTGTCCTGGGCGGAACGGTTCTTGAGGTCGCTGTTGACGAAGAGCGCGAGCACCGCGACCAGCGCGGTCTGCGCCGCGGCGGCACCGAGGCCGAAGCGCCAGCCAACCGGCGCCGCCGACCAGCGCCAGATGCGCCGCGCGAGCATCGCCGTAACCGCGGCGGCGGCTAGCGCCAGCGCGATGAGTAGTTTGCCGGTCGGATAGGACTCCCAGATATTGCCGATCACTTCATGCGTGTAGAGCAGGTAGTCGACCGCGATGAAGTTGAAACGCGCGCCGAATTCGTCCCAGAACAGCCACTCGGCGACAGCGGTAAAGAAGAAGATAAAGCATGCGACGGCGAACCACGCGATGCTTGCAGTGCGGTAAATCCATGTGCGCGCAACGCGGTCCGGCGCAAGCGCGAGCCAGAGAAGTAACGGCGTGAGCGTGTACGCGGCAGCAACGAGATCGTAGGCCAGGCCAAGCGCGAAGCTGCGCAAAAGATCGCCCGCGGCGAGCGCCGCGACCTCCGGCCGCAGGGCGAGCGCCATTCGGGCAACGGTGCAGGCGGCGACAAACACGGCCGCGGCAACGAGCGCCGGCAGCAGACGTGCGGGAAAATGGATGTTCTGGATGTTCTGGATGTTCTTCATGTCCCATTGTGCCTACGCAAGCTTGCAAGGACCTGAAGCGCCTGGCGGGGGGAGTATCCTGCCGGGCACACCACGTCATGACTCAGCCGGCACTCAAGGGAAAGACCGGAAAGGGAAAGACCGGACTCCGCCGGCTGGTCGGGGCGACACGGAATTCGCTCGAAGGGCTGGCCGCGGCGGCTCGCCACGAATCGGCGTTCCGCCAGGAACTGCTGCTGGCCGGAGTGCTGGTGCCGCTCGGACTTTGGCTGGGAGCAGACGGCGTGCAGCGCGCGCTGCTGGCGGGAAGCGTTCTCGCGGTCCTGGTCGTCGAGTTGCTCAACTCCGCGATAGAAGCGACAGTCGACCGGGTCTCCTCCGATCTTCACCCACTCGCAAAGCGCGCCAAGGACCTCGGTAGCGCGGCGGTCATGCTTTCCCTGGCGAGCGCGGCCGCCGTGTGGCTGCTCGTCCTCATGGGCTAGGCAAGCCGGGCGCAAGTCGTACGACAGGAAGCCGCAAGCTTCGACGCGCAGCATGCCGTATCGCTCCCGCCTTTGCGGGATAAGGAGAATCACATGCAAGCCTATGCCATGACATTCGCAGGTTGCGCGCTCTGTTCGTTTGTGTTGTTCGCCTACGATGTCACCCCTACCGTATTGAAAGCCGGGAAAGTCGCGGTCGCCGGCTTCACCGTGCTGTTCATCGGAGCGGAGATCCTGGCCCTGATCGGCTGACCGGTTTTGCAGCACTGCGGCCGGGGAATCTCCTCCTCCTCCCATGCCGCATGGTCTTTTGGCCCGCCTCGCGCGGGCCCTTTTTTGGGGAACTGTATGATTGACCAGGTGAGGATACTGATAGTCGAGGACGATGCGGCGCTGGCGAGCGGCATCGCGCGCATCCTGGAGGCTGAAGGCCACGCGGTGGACGTGATGGCCACGGGCGAGCACGCGGTGCTCGGCGCCCGGCAAGAGAACTTCGGCCTGGTAATCCTGGATGTGGGCCTGCCCGGCATCGACGGCTTCGAGGTGTTGCGGCGGCTGCGCGCCGACGGGGAGCGCGCGCCGGTCCTGGTGCTCACTGCGCGCGATGCGCTGGATGACCGGGTTCGCGGCCTGGACCTGGGCGCCGACGATTACATGGCGAAGCCCTTTGCGATGCCCGAGCTCACGGCGCGCGTGCGCGCCCTGGTGCGCCGCTCGCAGGCGCAGTCGGGGCCGAAGATCGTGCACGGGCCGCTGACCCTGGACACGGTGGCGCGCCGCGCCCAGCTGAGCGGCGCGCCGCTCGATCTCGCGGCGCGGGAATGGGCCGTGCTCGAAGTGCTCCTCGCGCGGGTCGAGAAAATAGTTTCCAAGGAGGCGATCATCCAGGCGGTGGCGAACTGGGGCGAGGAACTGACGCCGAACGCGATCGAGGTCTACGTATCGCGCGTGCGCGCCAAGCTCGATCCGGCCGGCGTGAAGATCAGGACGGTGCGCGGGTTCGGCTACATGCTGGAGGAATACAAGGAGAAAAAAGCTGGTCAGTAGCCTGCGCGGCAGGCTGCTAAAGGCGCTCCTGCCCCCGGTGGCGACGCTTCTGGTCGCGGGCGCGGTCGGCGCCTACTTCCTCTCCCTCGAGCCCGCGAGCGAGGCCTACGACCAGGCGCTGGTGGATGTCGGCATCGCTTTGGGCGAGCGCATCCGGAGCAGCGGCGATTCAGTCAGCTTCGACCTGCCGCGGGCGGCAGAACAGGTGCTGCGCACCGACAAGTACGACACCATCTACTACCACGTGCGCGATGCGAACGGCACGGCGCTCGCGGGCGATCCCGGCCTGCCGCCGATCCCCGCGTCGCAGGAGCCCGTGGACGGCGTCGTCGCCTTTGACGGCGAGTATCGCGACCAGAAGATCCGGGTCGTCGCGCTGCTCGTGCCCTGCGGCGGCAAGACCTGCACGGTGCAGGTCGCGGAGACCACCAACAAGCGCAACAGGCTCGCGCGCAACATCGTGCTCTCGAGCCTGGTGCCGGAGCTGCTGATCGCCCTGGCCACCCTCGCGATCGTCTGGTTCGGCGTCAAGCGGGGCCTCGCGCCGCTGGAGATCCTGTCGGCCGAAATCCGCTCGCGCTCGGCGCGCGACCTGCGGCCGATCGATCCCAGCCACGCGCCGGAAGAGGCGCGCCCGCTGGTGGGCGCGCTGAACCAGCTGTTCGGCCAGGTCGCCGAATCCACCGGCAACCAGCAGCGCTTCCTCGCCAACGCGGCGCACCAGCTGCGCACGCCTCTCGCGGGTTTGCAGGCGCATACGGAATTGGCCCTCGCCCAGGATGTGCCTGAAGCGCACCGCGCGCAGCTCGAGCAGGTACACCGCGCCACGATCCGCACCGCGCGCCTGGCCAACCAGCTGCTCGCGCTGGCGCGCGTGGAACCCGGCGGCACGCGCGTGGATGCGGCGCCGGTCAACCTGCGGGCGGTGGTGGAGGGCGCGGCGGACGAATGGGTGCATCGCGCGCTGGCCAAGGAGATTGACCTCGGCTTCGAGCTTCTCGACGCGCAGGTTTCCGGGGATGCGCTGTTGCTGCGCGAGGCGCTGGCGAATCTCGTCCACAACGCGCTCGAATACACGCCGCAGGGAGGCCGGGTAACCGTAACGACCGGAATGCGGAACGATTGCGCCTTTCTCGAGGTCGAAGACGACGGGCCCGGCATCCCGCCGGCCGAGCGCGAACAGGTGCTGGAGCGCTTCTACCGCGTGCCCGGAACTTCTGGCACCGGCAGCGGGTTGGGGCTTTCGATCGTGCGCGAGATCGCGCTGGCGCACGCCGCGGAGATCTCGATCCACGCCGGTGCGCACGGCCGGGGCAGCAAAGTTGGGTTAACATTTCCGCATGGATAGCGTCGACATCGAAGTGCTGCGCAGCGCCGAAGCCTGGCGCAAGGCGGGCCACCGCGTCACCTTCGGCACCATCGTCAGGACCTGGGGTTCGGCGCCGCGTCCGGTGGGGGCGCTGGTGGTGATCCGCGACGACGGCCAGGTGGTGGGCTCGGTGTCCGGCGGCTGCGTCGAGGACGACCTCATTGAGAATGTCCGCGCAGGCAACGTGGCGAAGGACAAGCCGCAGCTGATCACCTACGGCGTCACCAACGAGGAAGCGACGCGCTGGGGCCTGCCCTGCGGCGGCACGCTGGAGCTGGTGATGGAGCCCGTCACCGAGAAAAGCGCCTTCGGCGAGCTGCTCGGGATCATCTCGAAGCAGCAGCTGGTCAGCCGGCGCCTCGAGATGGACAGCGGGCGCGTGACCATGACCTCTGGCAGCTGGCAGGACGTGCTGACCTTCGACGGCAAGTTGCTGACCACCGTGCACGGTCCGCGCTGGCGCGTGATCCTGATCGGCGCCGGCCAGCTCACGCGCTACCTCGCGGAGATGGCGCGCATGCTCGACTACCATGTGCTGGTGATCGACCCGCGCTCCGAGTACGCCGATGGCTGGGACCTGGCCAACGTGCAGCTCGACCGCGGCATGCCCGACGACGTGCTCGCCGCGGCGAACCTGGACGGGCACAGCGCCGTCATCGCGCTGACGCACGATCCCAAGATCGACGACCTCGCGCTGATGGAGGCGCTGAAGTCGCCCGCGTTCTACGTCGGCGCCATCGGCTCGAAGAAGAACAACGACGCGCGCCGCCTGCGCCTGAAAGAGTTCGACCTGTCGGAGGGCGAGATCGCGCGCCTGCGCGGCCCGGTGGGGCTGTACATCGGCTCCAAGACGCCGCCCGAAATCGCGGTGGCGATCCTCGCGGAGATGACCGCGGTGCGCCATGGTGTGACCGAGCCTAGCTGGGCGGCGAAACCCGCGCCGCGCTTCGACCCTTCCGCCTGTGAAGTAACGCCGCAGAAGACCTGAGGCTTGAACGTCGTCGCCATCCTGCTGGCCGCGGGTTCGGCGACGCG
>JANNXB010000006.1:0-1734 GCA_031409355.1 Betaproteobacteria bacterium
CGTCCGTTACTCGACCTTGATCCCGTTGTCGCGGATCAGCTTGCCGAGCTTGTCGGATTCGTTCTGCACGAATTTGAGGAATTCCTCGGGCGAGCTGGTGACGACGTCGAAGCCGCCGTCGACAAGCTTCTGGCGCGTCCCGGGATCTTCGAGGGCGCGCTGCAGGTCGCGGCGCACGCGGGCGGTGATGTCTTTCGGCACGCCGACGGGCGCGAGCAGGCCGAACCAGGAAACCATCTGCATGCCGGGAAAGGTTTCGGCGAAGGTCGGGATGTCGGGCATCTGCGTTAGGCGCTTCGTGCCGCCGGTGGCGATGCCTTTCACTTTGCCGGACTTCAGGTGCGGCAGGATCAGCGGGGTGGAAACGAAGGAGATGTCCACCTGCTGGCCGAGGAGCGCCTGGATCAGCGGCCCGCCGCCCTTGTAGGGGATGTGGGTCATTTTGATGCCCGCGGCCTGTTCCAGTTGAAGGATGCCCAAGTGGTTGGAGCTTGCCGAGCCGACCGACGCGTAGGTCACCTTGCCCGCTTCCTGCTTGGCGCGTGCGATCAGGTCTTTCAGGTTGGAGGGTGCAAAGCTGGTCACCGCCACCAGGGTGCTGGGCGAGGTCACCATCAGCATCAGGTGCTCGAGGTGCTTGAAGGGATCGAGCGCGTCCTTGTAGATGTGGTGGTTGGTGGCGTGGGTATCGAACACCATGAGGAAGGTGTAGCCGTCGGGCGCGGCGCGCGCGGCTTCGTTGGCGCCGATGGAACCGCCGGCGCCACCCTTGTTCTCGATGATGGTCTGCACGCCGAGGAATTCCTGGAATTTCGGCTGCACCATGCGGGCGACCAGGTCGGTGGTGCCGCCGGCCGGGAAGGGCACGATGATGCGGATGGGCTTGGCGGGGTAGGATTGGGCAAGCGCCAGGGCTGGCAGAAGCAGAATTGCACTACTAAACAGTGCGCTAAGCAGGCGTTTCATTCCATCTCCCTTGGTTGGAAACCCTATTAAACATGAAAGTCATCGCCGAAGTCGCAGGCAAGGTCTGGAAGATCGAAGCACGCCCCGGGGCGACCCTGGCGGCCGACGACGTCATCCTTATCCTGGAATCCATGAAAATGGAGATCCCGGTGGTGGCGCCCGCAGGGGGAAAACTGCTGGAACTGCTGGTCAAGGAAGGCGACATGGTCAACGAGGGCGATACCGTGGCGGTAACTGCCTAGTTAAGTTCGCTGCATTGCGGCAAAGAATGCCATTGCGGCAGTGCGGCGAAGGGTGTATTTTCCTCCGCCTCACCAGGGAGAAACATCCATGAAGAAAACCGTGTTTACGCTCGCCGCCGCCAGCGTGCTCGCGTTGTCCGTCCAGTCCGCCTTCGCGCAGGCGCCCGCAGCCGCCCCGGCGGCTTCGCCGCCTCCAGCATGGCACCAGGGCAAGCCGCCCGCACTGGCCGAATCGAAGCTCGCGCCGGTCGCCGGCAAGATGACCGAGACGCCCGCAAGCGACATTCCGATCGACAAGATGAAGCTGCCCAAGGGCTTCAAGGCCGAGATCTGGGCCAGCGGCCTGGTCGGCGGGCGCGCCATGACCATGAACGACGACCAGACGAAGATGTGGGTCGGCACGCGCGGCATCGGCCGCATCTACGAGGTCAGCAACGAGGGCGACAAGCGCACGGTCAAGGTGGTGGCGGAAAAGCTCACGCAGCCCACCTCGGTGTACGCCAACGGCGCGCTCTACGTCTTCGCC
>JANNXB010000007.1:0-2804 GCA_031409355.1 Betaproteobacteria bacterium
GCCTGGGCCTGGGTCGGGCACTTCTTCTTCGAGCACAACCGCCCCGCCACCTTCACCTATCCGCGCTGGAGCTTCATCGGCGACTGGGTGATGTGGAAGGACATCCTCATCGGCAGGATCAGGTTCTAGGCGGCGAGGAACTGGTCTTCGCTTAGCGCCATCACCATCGCCGCGCCGCCGGTGACGGTGGCGGCGAGGCCGGGCGCCTGCGACAGCAGGTGGTCGCCGAAGAAGCGTGCGGTGACGATCTTGGCCTGGTAAAAGCTCTGATCGCCTTGGTTATTTTTCAATCTTGATTCACAAATCAAAGCCGACCTGGCCATCTGCCAGCCGCCCGCGACAACGCCCATCAGCATGAGGAACGGGACCGCGCCGGCAAAGGCCGCATTCGGATCCTTGCCTGCCGACGCAAGGATGTAGTCCACGCTGCCTGAAACGGATTGCACGCCCGTCGCCAGATGTTTTCTCAGCACCTGGATATCCGCATTCTTCGAGGCGCCGAGCACGGCGTCGAATTTCACGAGTTCGGCCAGCCAGGCCTTTACCGTCACGCCGCCTTCGCGCGCGATCTTGCGACCAACCAGGTCGTTGGCCTGGATGCCGGTGGTGCCTTCGTAGATGGTGGTGATGCGCGCGTCGCGCAGGTGCTGCGCGGCGCCGGTTTCCTCGATGAAGCCCATGCCGCCGTGCACCTGCACGCCGAGCGACGCGACCTCAATGCCGATCTCGGTGCTCCAGCCCTTCACCACCGGAATCATCAGTTCGACGAACGCCTGATGCCGCTTCCGGTCTTCCTTTTTCTCGCTTCTGGCGGATAAATCCGTTGCGGCAGCGACAACATAGGCCAGCGCGCGCGCCGCCTCGGTCTGCGACTTCATCAGCATCAGCATGCGCCGCACGTCCGGGTGGCGGATGATCGGCACCGATTTCGTGCCATCCACCAGTTCGCGCCCCTGCACGCGATCCTTCGCATAGGCCAGTGCGCGCTGGAACGCGCGCTCGGCGATCGACACGCCTTCCAGGCCGACCGCGAAGCGCGCCGCGTTCATCATGATGAACATGTAGGACAGGCCCTTGTTCTCCTCCCCCACCAGGTAGCCCACCGCGTTCTCGAACACCATCACCGCGGTCGGGCTGGCGTGGATGCCGAGTTTGTGCTCGATCGAGGCGCAGGTCGCCTTGTTGCGCTCGCCCAGCGAGCCGGCGGCCTTCACCAGGAACTTCGGCACGATGAAGAGCGAGATTCCCCTCACGCCTTCCGGCGCATCCGGCGTGCGCGCGAGCACCAGGTGCACGATGTTCTCGGTCATGTCGTGCTCGCCGAAGGTGATGAAGATCTTCTGGCCCGAGATCAGGTAGTGGTCTGCCTTGGGAACTGCCCTGGAGCGCACCAGCGCCAGGTCGGAACCCGCCTGCGGTTCGGTCAGGTTCATCGTGCCGGTCCAGGTACCGTCGAACATCTTCGGCAGGAAGACTTTTTTCAGCTGCTCGGTACCCGACAGCAGCATCGCTTCGATCGCGCCCTGCGTGAGCATCGGGCAGAGCGAAAACGACATGTTGGCCGAGGTGATCATTTCGGTCACCGGCGTGGACAGCAGCTTGGGCAATCCTTGCCCGCCCCATTCAGGGTCCAGCGACAGCGCGCTCCAGCCGCCTTCGCAGAACAGCTTGTAGGCTTCCTTGAAGCCCTTGGGCGTGGTGACCGCGCCGTCCTTCCAGCGCGAGCCTTCCTGGTCGCCGGAATGGTTCAGTGGATCCAGCACTTCGGTCGAGAATTTCGCGGCTTCCTCGAGAATCGCGTCCGCCGTATCCGGCGTCGCGTCCTGGTAGCCGGGAAGCTTCGCCACCTCCCCGAGTCCCGCCAATTCGTTCAACACGAACCGCATGTCCTTCAGGGGGGCGACGTATGAACTCATTTCTTCAACTCCTCCACGAGTTCCGGAACAAGCTTGAATAAATCACCGACGATGCCGTAGTCGGCCACCTGGAAGATGGGCGCCTCTTCGTCTTTGTTGATGGCCACGATGACGCGGCTGTCCTTCATGCCGGCAAGGTGCTGGATGGCGCCGGAGATTCCGATCGCGATGTAGAGATCGGGCGCCACGATCTTGCCGGTCTGACCGACCTGCCAGTCGTTCGGCACGAATCCCGCATCCACCGCGGCGCGCGAAGCGCCCATGCCCGCCTTTAGCGTGTCGGCGAGCGGCTCGAGGATCTTGAAGTTCTCGCCCGAACCCATGCCCCGCCCGCCCGAAACGACGATCTTCGCCGAGGTGAGTTCCGGACGCTCGGATTTGGAGACTTCGCGGCTGACGAAACTCGACAGTCCGCTATCTGCCGGGGGAGCCACGTTTTCCACCGATGCATTTCCCCCAGTGGCAGCGACGGCATCGAATCCCGTCATGCGCACCGTGATCACCTTGATCGCGTCCTTCGATTTCACTGTCGCGAGCGCATTGCCGGCATAGATCGGACGCACGAAGGTGTCCGGCGACTCGACCGAGATGATCTCGGAAATCTGCTGCACGTCGAGCAGCGCGGCGACGCGCGGCGCGACGTCCTTGCCGTTCGAGGTCGCGGGCGCGAGGATGTGCGTGTAGCCCCTGGCCAGCGAAACCACGAGCGCGGCAACGTTCTCGGCGAGAAATTCTGCCAGCTGCGGGCCCTCTGCGTTCAGCACCTTGGCGACACCCGCGATCTGCGCCGCGGCCTTGGCCGCGCCATCCGCATTGTGTCCCGCGATCAGGACGTGGATTTCGCCGCCGATTTTCTGCGCCGCCGCCACCGTGTTCAGCGTGGCGCCC
>JANNXB010000008.1:0-6396 GCA_031409355.1 Betaproteobacteria bacterium
CCGACCAGCAGCGCGCCGATGAAGCAGCCGCCGATCGAGCCGAGGCCGCCGATGATGATGACGATGAAGATGAGCACCATCATGTTCGCGCCGATGTGCACCGTGACGCTTTCCTGGTACATGCCCCAGAGGGCGCCGCCCAGGCCCGCGAGCGCCGAGCCGGCGACGAACACCCCGACGAAAAGGCGCCGGATGCGGTAGCCCATCGCCTCGACCATTTCCTTGTTCTCGACGCCGGCGCGGATCAGCAGGCCGATCTTGGTGCGGTTCAGGACGATCATCATGGCGGCGAACACCGCCAGGCCGATCACCACCGCGATCAGGCGGAATTTCTCGATCGCCATGTCGCCGATGAGAAACGACCCGCGCAGGGTCGAGGGCCGCGGCAGCGGCAGCAGGTCGGGCCCCCAGAACACGTGGATCAGCTGCTCGGCGACGATCATGCCGCCGGTCGTGATCAGGATCTGCTTCAGGTGCTGGCCGTAGACCGGCCGGATGATGACGCGCTCGAAGGCGAAGCCCAGCACGCCGGCGACTAGCATCGCAGCGAGCACCGACGGCAAGACCGCGCCCATGTTGGCGAGGAAGCTGTCCGAGCCCGCGGCAGCCGAGAACAGCCGCATGGTGGATGCGGCCACGTAGGCGCCGACGGCGATGAACAGGCCGTGCGCGAAATTCATCACGTCCATGAGGCCGAAAACCAGGGTAAGGCCCGAGGACATGATGAAGATGAGCAGGCCCATGGCCAGTCCGGCCACGGTGAGCGTCACCCATGTAGATGGACTGCCGATCAGGGCGAACGCCCCCAGCGCGATCGCGAGCAGCAAGGCCGGCGGAATCCAGTCGGCGCGCGAACTCACTGATGCGCCTCCAGGGACAGGCCAAGCAGCTTCGTCTGCAGGGCAGCATCGGCGGCGAGCTCCGCCATGCGGCCCGCGTGCACGATGCGCCCCGCATCCATCACCGCCACCGAGTCGCCGAGCGATTTCGCGGCATGGAAGTTCTGCTCCACCATCAGGATGGTGGTGTCGGTCTTCTTCAGTTCGGCGAAGGCCTCGATCAGGTTGTTGATGATGGCTGGGGCGAGGCCCTTGGTCGGCTCGTCGATGAGCACGAGTTTCCTCGGCTCGACGATGGCGCGCGAGATGGAAAGCATCTGCTTCTGGCCGCCCGAGAGCAGGCCCGCGGGCAGCTGCCAGAACTGCTTCATCGGCGGAAAGAAGCGGAAGATCCAGTCCAGGCGCTTCTCGTCCGGCGGGCCGCTGCGCGCGGCGAGCACCAGGTTCTCGCGCACCGTGAGGCCGGCGAAAATGCCCATCGATTCGGGCACGTAGGCGATGCCGAGGTTGGCGATCGCGGGCGTGTCCGATTGCGTGATGTCCGCGGATTCGAAGTGGATGTTGCCTGCCGAAGCGCGCCAGAGGCCGAGGATGCTGCGCAGTGCGGTGGTTTTGCCTGCACCGTTGCGCCCGAGCAGCATGGTGAGTTCGCCGCGCGGCACCACCAGGTCCACGCCCTGCAAGATGTGGTAGTGCCCGATGTGCGTGTGGACGCCGGCCAGAGTGAGGAGCGGTTCAGCCACTTGCGGGAATACCCAGATAGGCTTCCTGCACCACCGGCGAGGCGATGACTTCCGCCGGCAGGCCGTCGGCCACCAGTTCGCCCTGGTGCAGCACGATGATGCGGTCGGCGAGCGAGCGCACCACGTCCATCTTGTGTTCCACCAGCAGCACCGTCTTGTCCTTCTGCTGCTTGATCTCGTGGATCAGGTCGAGGATCACCGGCACCTCGTCCACGCTCATGCCAGCGGTCGGCTCGTCGAACATGAAGATTTCGGGCTCCAGCGCGAGCAGGATCGCCACTTCCAGCTTGCGCTGGTTGCCGTGCGACAGCTCGGAGGCGAGGGTCGCGCGCCGGTCGGCGAGTGCGACGCCGGCAAGGTAGTGCTCCGCCTTCTCCGTCAGTTCGGTGTGACTGCTCCACATCGAAAACAGGTTCAATCCCATGCCGGCGCGCGCCTGCACCGCGAGCCTCACGTTCTCAAGCACCGTGAGGTTCGGGAACAGGTTGGTCAGCTGGAACGCCCGCCCCATTCCCTTGCGCGTGCGGACCGGCGCCGCGTCGCGCGTCACATCCGCGCCGTGCAGCAGCACCTGGCCGGCGCTCGCCGGCAGCTGTCCCGAGATCAGGTTGAAGTAGGTGGTCTTGCCGGCGCCGTTCGGGCCGACGATCGCTGTGAGCGAGCCCGGCTCGAAGCGGCAGCTCACCGCGTTTACTGCGACGTGCCCGCCGAAGCGGATCGTCAGGCCGCGCGTTTCCAAGACAGGGATGCCTGCCATGAGGCCTCCAGCCCTGGCTATTCCTGCTTAGCGCTTGTTGCGGACCGGAACCGGGATTTCCCTGGCCGGAATCTCGCGCACGAGATCCAGCAGGTCCCATTCGTCCTTCTGCGTCTTCTTGATGCGGAACTGGTACATCGGCTGCATCGCCTGGTGGTCTTCCTTGCGGAAGGTCATGGTGCCCTTGGGCGTCTCGAAGCTCATGCCTTCCATCGCCGCGATCAGCTTCTCGGTGTCGGTGCCGCCGGCCTTCTTGATCGCCTCGACCGCCGCGACGCCCGCCGCCATGCCGCCGGCGACGAAGAAATCGGGTGGCGTGCCGCCGTAGCGCTTGCGGTACTCAGTGACCATCCAGTCGTTCATCTTGTTCTTCGGGAACGCGTAGTAGTAGTAGATGGCGCCTTCCATGCCGGCAAGGTCCTTCCAGCCCTTCATCACCGGCAGGATGTTGCCGCCGCAGGCGAGCGAGATGTCGAAGCGCTCGGGCTTCAGGTCGCCCAGCTTCTGGCACGGGTGCGCGCCGGCCCAGATGATGCTGATGATCTTGGTGCCCGGCTTGCCCTTGAGCGCGTCGAACAGGCGTTGTGCGGCGGCAGTGAAATCCGTGGTCGCCTGCGGCACGTATTCCTCGTGCACGATCTGCGCTTTGCTGCCGACGGCGGCGAGCGTGTCCTTGAACGCCTTCACGCCGTCGCGGCCGAAAGCGTAGTCCTGCGCCAGCATCGCGATTTGCGCGTTCGCGGGAAGCGCCACGACGCCCGCAACCGCGTCTTGCGTCGAGCTGCGTCCGGTGCGGAAGATGTAGCGGTTCCAGTTGGCGCCGGTGATCGTGTCGGCCACCGCCGGCTCGACGATCAGGATCTTTTTGTATTCCTCGGCCACCGGCAGCATGGCGAGCGCAACGCCCGAGCCGGTCGGCCCGATGGCGAGGTCCGCCTTGTCGTCGCCGAAGGCGGCGGCGAGGTGCGACTTGCCCGCGTCGGGCTTGAGCTGGCTGTCTTTTTCAATGACCACGATCTTGCGGCCAAGCACGCTCATCGTGCCGCCAGTGGCGTACTCCAGGCCGAGCATCAGGCCGGCCTGCGTCTGCTTGGCGTAGGCCTCGAGAGCTCCCGTCTTGTCATAGACGTGGGCGATCTTGATGTCCTGGGCGAAGGCCAGGCTGGTGGCGCCCGCCAACGTGGCGGTGGCGAGCAGGGTCTTGAATCGATTCATGGTCCCCTCCTAGGGATTGAGAAGCTGGACTACTCTTTGCAATGGATGTGCCATTGCCATAACCATTTGATATTAAATAATTATCTTAATGTGAGCAGACACTTCAGATCATGAATGTCTGGATTCCAGCCATTCTAATGCCTGAACAACAGACACTATGTCTTGTTTGCGGACAATTTCTCGTAGAGCGTTGCCCGCGAGATGCCCAGCATCCTTGCCGCCGAAACCTTGTTGCCCCCGGTGGCCGCAAGCGCTGATTGAATCGAGTTGCGCTCGAGTTCGGCGATCAGCTGCGGCAGAGGACGAAGCGGCGCGGGATTCCTGCGATCGGCTTGCACGCTCGGTCCGGGCAGCACCTGCGCGAAATCTTCCGCCGTCAGGCGCGGGTTGTCGGTGAGCATCGCAGCCTGTTCTAGCGCATTGCGCAGTTCGCGGATGTTTCCCGGCCAGCGGTGCAAGGCGAGCGAGGCCAGCGCCGAGGGCGTGAGTTCGCGCTGCGGCATGCCGGTGCGCGCGGCGATCGATTCCAGCAGGTTCTCGGCGAGTGTCTCGAGGTCGCTCAGCCGGTCGCGCAGCGCGGGCAGGCGCACCGGCAGCACGCTCAGCCGGTAGTAGAGGTCCTCGCGGAAACGGCCGTCGGCGACCATCGCCTTCAGGTCGCGGCTGGTCGCGGCGATCACGCGCGCGTCCACCTTGATGATCTTGTTCGAGCCCAGCGGCTCGATCTCCTGCTCCTGCAGGGCGCGAAGGAGTTTCGCCTGCAGCGCGAGCGGCATGTCGCCGGCTTCGTCGAGGAACAGCGTGCCCTTGTCGGCCAGCTTGAACTTGCCGTCGCGACCCTTGCGGTCGGCGCCGGTATAGGCGCCGGGCGCGACGCCGAAGAATTCCGCCTCCAGCAGCGTCTCGGGCACCGCGGCGAGGCTCACGCCGACGAACGGCTGCGCGGCGCGCGACGAGCCGGCGTGGATCGCGTGCGCGAGCAGTTCCTTGCCGGTGCCGGTTTCCCCCAGCAGCAGCACGGTCGAGTCGGTCTGCGCCGCGCGCCGCGCCTGGCGCTTCACCTCGAGCGCGGCGGGGCTGGAGCCGATGAAGCTGGCGAAGGTGTACTTGGTGCGGCGTTGCGCGGCCAGTTCCCGGCGGGCTTCGTCCAGGTCCTGCTGCAGGCGCGCGAACTTGGCGATGAGCGGCTGCAGCGTGGTTTCGGGATGGTCGAACAGCACCATGCCGACCGCGCCGATCACTTCTCCCGCCTCGTCGCGCAGCGGGATGCGCGACACCACGAAGGTGCCCGCCTTGTTGGTGAGCAGGTCGATCAGGATCGGCTTGCCGGTCTCGATGACGTGGTGCATCAGCGTGTTGGGCACCACTTCCTCGACCGGGCGGCCGACGAAGTCCTCCGGCCGCGCGAAGCCCAATGCGGGCAGGAAGCGTTTGTAGCTGTCGTTGATCCAGACCACCCGGCCGCTGCGGTCCACCAGCATCATGCCTTCGCTGACGCTGGAGAACAGGTCGAACATGGAGCGCGCCGCGAGCTTGCGGATGCTGGCCGCGTCGCTCGGCAGCGGTGTGGCCTTTCTCACTCTGCGCGCGCCGGCGGCTTGGGGCGGCGCCCGATCGCGACGGCCAGTTCCACGTCCTTGCCCTTGCGTTTCAGGTTCACCTTCGAGGTGCTCCCGGGAGCGATGCCCGTGACGACGTTCAGCACGTCCTGGGGGTCCATGGTCGGCTTGCCGTCGATCGAAACCAGGATGTCCCCGAGCACGATCCCCGCCTTGTCCGCGGGGCCGCCGCGGACGATTTCGTTGATGAGCACGCCGCGCGTCGCGCCGAGCTTGAACGACTCGGCGATCTCCGGCGTGATCGGCTGCAGCCCGACCCCGATCCAGCCGCGCGTCACGGTGCCCGTCTTGATGATCTGTTCCATCACCGTCTTCGCCATCGACGCCGGAATGGCGAGGCCGATGCCGATCGAGCCGCCGTTCTGCGACAGGATCGCGGTGTTGATGCCGACGAGGTTGCCGCGCGCATCGAGCAGGGCGCCGCCGGAATTGCCCTGGTTGATGGCCGCGTCGGTCTGGATGAAATTCTCGAAGGTATTGATGCCCAGCCCGGTGCGCCCGAGCGCCGACACGATGCCCGAGGTCACGGTCTGGCCGATGCCGAGCGGGTTGCCGATGGCGAGGACGATGTCGCCGACGCGCAGGTTCTCGGAAGAACCGAAGGTGATCGCGGGCAGGTCCCGGGCTTCGACGCGCAGCACCGCGATATCGGTGTCCGGATCGCTGCCGACCACCTTGGCGAGGTGCTTCTTGCCGTCGGCGGTGGCCACTTCGATTTCGTCGGCGGCATTGACGACGTGGTGATTGGTGAGGATGTAGCCCTCCGAGCTCACGATCACTCCCGACCCCAGGCTGGAGGCGCGCTGGGTGTCGTTGCCGGGCTGGTCGCCGAAGAAACGCCGCAGCAACGGATCGTTCAACAGCGGATTGCGCTGCACCTTCACTTCCTTGGAGGTGAAGACGTTGACCACCGACGGTGCTGCCTTGCGCACCGCGTCGTGGTACGAGTCCGCGCGCGGTCCCTGCGGTCCCGTCATCGCGCCCTGCGGCGCGGCTTCCTGCTGCAGTATCGTGAACCTGGGCGCCTCGCCCGGCTGGCTTGCGCGCGTCGGCAGCCATTCGGGTTTCAGCGTGGAGACCAGGAACAGCACCGCGAGGCAGAGGGTGGCGGTCTGCGAAAAGATGATCCAGAGGCGATGCATGACGAAGCCCCAATTTACCATGTTTCGCCTTTGGTTTTAACCACTTAGGAGCGAAAACATGGACATTTCCACGGCGAAAAG
>JANNXB010000009.1:0-6182 GCA_031409355.1 Betaproteobacteria bacterium
GTCGGCGCGCTGCTCCTGCTCTGGCCGACGCTGTGGGCGGTCTGGATCGCCTCTTACGGCTGGCCCCAGCTCGACGTCGTCCTGATCTTCGTCACCGGCACCATGCTCATGCGCTCCGCGGGCTGCGCGATCAACGACTGGGCGGACCGCGATTTCGACGGCCGCGTGGCGCGCACCAGGGACCGGCCGCTCGCCGCGCACGAAATAGAACCGCGCGAGGCGCTGATACTGGCCGCGGTGCTGGCGGCGCTCGCCTTCTGCCTGGTGCTGTTCCTGAACCGGTTCGCTATCCTGCTTTCCTTCGGCGCGCTCGCGATTGCCGCCGCCTACCCGTTCGGCAAGCGCTTCCTGCCCCTGCCGCAGCTCGGCCTGAGCATCGCTTTCAGCTGCGGTATTCCGCTCGCCTTCGCCGCGATCCGCAACCAGCTGCCCTGGGAATGCTGGATGCTGTTCGCGGCCAACGCCTGCTACGCCTTCGCCTACGACACCGAATATGCGATGGTGGATCGCGACGATGACCTGAAGGTCGGCATCCACACCTCGGCGATCACGCTGGGACGCTACGATGTCGCGGCGGTGATGGCGAGCTACGCGCTGATGGTCGGGATCCTCGGCTGGACCGGTCTCGCGTTGCGCCTGGGCTGGCCATTTTTTACCGGGCTGGCTGTCGCGGCGGCCATGATGCTCTACCATTACACGCTGATCCGCGGGCGTTCGCGCGAAGGCTGCTTCCGGGCGTTCCGGCACAACAACTGGGTCGGCCTCGCCATCTTCGCCGGCATCGTCTTCTCCTATCCGCTGCCCAGCCTCCTGTGACGCCAGAAAATCCGCTTGCCGAATTCGAGATCAGTTCCGGGGCGCGGCGCGGTTCCCGGCTCACCCTTTACGCGGGCCGGCTGGCGTACCAGGGGGGCGATGCGATGGAAACCGTGCCGCTCGCGCATCTCGCGGCGGTGGGCGTCGTCTTCCAGCGCGATCCCCGCAAGCTCAACTGGGCGATCGTGCTCCTGGTCGTCGCCTTGATTCTCCTGGCCGTGTCCGGTCCGCTGCAGGCAGGCGCCGCGGGACTCGCCGCGGGCATCAAGGAGCACGTGGGCCGCGAATCGCTGGATTCCCTGTTGCTGGCCGTGTTTTCCATGCTTGGCGGCCTGGCCCGGCTGCTGCCTGTCCTGGCCGCCCTGCTGGCCGCCATCGCGGTGGCGCTGCTGGTGTTTTTCTGGCTCGGACTGACGACGCTTACGCTCAGCTTCGCCGCGCTCGAGCGTGCTTACTCCGTGCGCGGGCGCAACCCGCTCCTGATCCAGTTCGCCGAAGTCGTGGCCGCGCAGCTCGCGGCGCGCAAGGGTTGAGCGTGCACTACGCCGACCTGCGCGATTTTCTTGCCCAGCTCGAGCGCATGGGAGAGTTGAGGCGCGTCAAGGCCGAGGTCTCGCCGCGCCTGGAAATGACCGAGATCTGCGACCGCGTGCTGCGCCAGGGCGGCCCGGCGCTGCTGTTCGAGCGCCCGGCGGGACCTGCCCAGATGCCGGTGCTCGGCAACCTGTTCGGTACCGTGCGGCGCGTCTGCCTGGCAATGGGCGTCGAAGACACCGCCGCGTTGCGCGAACTCGGCAAGCTGCTCGCCTACCTCAGGGAGCCCGAGCCGCCCGCGGGATTGCGTGACGCCTGGGAGAAACTGCCGCTGCTGAAGCAGGTTCTCAATATGCAGCCGAAGGAGGTTTCTTCGGCGCCCTGCCAGGAAATCGTCTGGGAGGGAAAGGACGTCGATCTTTCCAGGCTTCCAGTGCAAACCTGCTGGCCCGACGATGCCGGCCCCCTCATCACGTGGGGTCTTACCGTCACGCGAGGCCCGCACAAGGCGCGGCAGAACCTCGGCATCTACCGCCAGCAGGTGATCGCGCCCAACCGCGTCATCATGCGCTGGCTCGCCCACCGCGGCGGCGCGCTCGACTTTCGCGACCACAAGATCGCGCATCCCGGCGAGCCTTTCCCGGTCGCGGTTGCGCTGGGCGCCGACCCGGCGACCATGCTGGGCGCGGTGACTCCGGTGCCGGATTCGCTTAGCGAATACCAGTTCGCGGGACTGCTGCGCGGCGCGCGCACCGAGGTGGTGAAGTGCCTCGGCGGCGCTCTGCAGGTCCCGCTGCAGGTTCCTTCACGCGCGGAGATCGTCCTCGAAGGCGTCATCAAGCCCGACGATGTGGCGCTCGAAGGCCCGCACGGCGACCACACCGGCTACTACAACGAAGCCGAGAAATTCCCGGTGCTGACCGTGGAGCGCATCACCCTGCGCAAAAATGCGATTTACCACAGCACCTACACCGGCAAGCCGCCGGACGAGCCGGCCATGCTGGGCGTGGCTTTGAACGAGGTTTTTGTCCCTTTGCTGCAGAAGCAGTTTCCGGAAATCTCGGATTTCTACCTGCCGCCGGAAGGTTGCTCCTACCGCATGGCGGTGGTGAGCATGAAGAAGCAGTACCCGGGCCATGCCAAGCGCGTGATGTTCGGCGTCTGGAGCTACCTGCGGCAGTTCATGTACACCAAGTTCATCATCGTGGTGGACGACGACATCGATGCACGCGACTGGAAGGAAGTCGTCTGGGCGATCACGACACGCGTCGACCCGGCGCGCGACACGCTGATCGCCGAGAACACGCCGATCGACTACCTCGACTTCGCCAGTCCGTCCGCGGGCCTCGGTTCGAAGATGGGCATCGATGCCACCCACAAATGGCCTGGCGAAACCTCGCGCCAGTGGGGCCGGCCGATCGCGATGGATGCAGATGTGAAGCGCCGCGTGGACGCGCTGTGGAAGGAATTGGGTCTGTGACGGAAGATGCACAACTTGACGGCCTTCGGGCCTGGACGCACGTTATCTACGGGCTGCACGCGCTGTCGGTAGTGATCGGCATCACGACGGCTGCGTTCATCGTCACCGCTTTCGTGTTCGGGGTGCCCTCCATCGTGGCGGTGATCCTGAACTACGTGAAGCGCAGCGAGGCGCGCGGCACCTTCCTTGAGTCCCACTTCCGCTGGCAGATCCGCACCTTCTGGTTCACGCTGCTTTGGTGCGTCATCGGCGGCGTGCTGTTCGCCACCATAATCGGCGCACTCCTGGCGGTGCCGCTATTCGTTGTCGTCGGCCTGTGGGTCATCTACCGCGTGGTGCGGGGCTGGCTCGCGCTGAAGGACGGCAAGCCTCTTTAGCAGGGTGTTGACGATCTAGCGCTTGCGTACCGTCTTTCGACTCCTCGCTTCAAGCCACTGGCAAAGGTCTTGCTCGGTCACCTTGCCGCCGGCCAGTCCGAGAAACGCGACCGCGGCATCTTCCTCGGTCGCCACGAACTTGCATCCGTTCAGTTCGAGAAAAGTGACGCTCGCGACAAATGCGACGCGCTTGTTGCCGTCGACGAACGGATGGTTCTTCGCGATACCGAAGGCATAGGCCGCGGCAAGCTCGAACACCGTCGGTTTTCCGTAGGCGGCGAGATTCAGCGGCCGCGCGAGCGCCGATTCCAGCAGGCCCCGGTCACGCAATCCCGCCCCGCCGCCATGCTCGGCAATCTGCTCGGCGTGATAGGCGGCGACGTCCGTGACGTCGAGCCAGATCCAGCGCGTCACTTCGCCAGTTCGCGCAGGGTATTGCGATAGCGCCGCATGACGCGTCGTGCGACCGCCATTTTCTTCTCGAACCCCGGATCGTATGGGGAAAGCTCGATACCGCCTTGCGTCTCGACGCAGTTCAGCGTGTCGCCCTTTGCGACCCGCAGGCGCTCGGCAGTCTCCTTGGGCAGGATGACGCCGAGCGAGTTTCCCACTTGAACGACCTTGAGTTTTGGCATGGCAGTGCCCCGCAAAGTTATAACGGAGATTATAACCTAGCGTGGTCCGTGCTCGTAGACCCAGCGCAGCAGCGCGTCCATCGCGGGCTGCGCCTGGTGCGCGCCGGGATGGTTCACGAACATCACCACGACATGCCGGCGGCCGCGGCGGTCGAGGACATAGCCGGCCATCGCGCGCACGTCGGACAGCAACCCCGACTTGATATGCGCCTGTCCGGCGATGCCTTCGCCTTTCGCGCGCCGCCGCATGGTGCCGTCCGTGCCCACGATCGGCATCGACGAGACGAACTCGGGCATGACTGCGCTGTTCCAGGCAACCTGCAGCATGGCGGCGAGATTGGCCGCGCTGATGCGCTCGTTGCGCGACAGGCCCGAGCCGTTCTCCATGACCAGTTCGGGCGCGGCGATTTTCCTGGAAGCCATCCAGGCGCGAACCGCCGCCACGGACTTCTGGGCGTTCGCGGGCGGCGCCGCGTTCTCCATGCCGAGCGTCAGGAACAGGTGGCGCGCCATGATGTTGTTGGAAAATTTGTTGGTGTCCCGCACGATCTCGGCGAGCGGCGGCGATTCGAGCGCATGCAGCAGGCGCGCGCCGGGCGGCACGGGCCCGTCCCGCACGCTGCCGCTCCAGATGCCGCCGCTCTCCGTCCAGAGCTGCCGCAGCAGGCCGGCAACCTGGTCGTTCGGTTCGAGCAGCGCCACGTTCAGGTCCTTCTCGCCGCAACTGACGGGATACTGGCCCGAGAAGATGGCGCGCTGGCGCGCCGGCTCGAAGGTGGGCTTTAGCAGCTCGCGAAATGCAGAGCCTTCCGGACAGGCGCCTTCGGCAAGCTTCAGCACGTTGACGATTTCCAGCGCCGGCGGCCGCGGCTCGGCGTAGATCCGCACCGCCGCGCGCTCGGGTTCGGCGACGAATACGAAACGCAGCGACTTGTAGTTCACCAGGAGCGCATCGGGCAGGACGTTGTAGGGGCGGAACGTGTCGCCATCGAAGCGCGCCGCGTCGCCGGGTGCGCGCTCGAAATGGCTACGGTCGAGGATCAGGTCGCCGCGAACCGTCTGCAGTCCCTTGCCGCGCAGCGCGCGCACCAGCTTCCAGAACGCCTCCAGGTCGAGCTTCGGGTCGCCGTACCCCTTGAGCGCCAGATCGCCTTCGAGGATCCCGTCGCGTATCGGGCCCGTCACGTAGGCTTCGGTCTTCCAGCGGTACGCGGGCCCAAGCAGCTCGAGGGCCGCGTAAGTGGTCACTAGCTTCATCACCGATGCAGGGTTCATCGGCACTGTCGCGTTCACCCTCAGGCTCTCGCGGTGCACGCCCAGTTCCTGCACCACGGCGGCAACGTTCGCGACAGGAATTTTCGCCGCCAGCAACGACTGAGTTACGCCGGACGGCAACGTGCCGGGTCCCTGGGCGAAGCAGGCGGTAGCGCTAAGCAGGAGGATGGCGAGGTGGGCGCGCACCCATGGATTCTATTGAACACTTGAAATTGGTCCGTACAGTCGCTATCATTAGCACTCACTAAGGCTGAGTGCTAACAAAACAGCCGGCCCGCGCTACCCGATTTACACTTAAGTTGTTGTAAACAATAACATTTATTATTGGAGACCCGCATGAAGATCCGTCCATTGCATGACCGAGTCATCGTCAAGCGCATCGAAGAAGAGCGCAAGACCGCCAGCGGCATCGTCATTCCCGACAGCGCGGCCGAGAAGCCCGACCAGGGCGAGATCGTCGCCGTCGGCAAGGGCAAGCGGGACGACAGCGGCAAGGTGATCGCGCTCGACGTCAAGCCCGGCGACAAAGTGCTGTTCGGAAAGTATTCCGGCCAGACCGTGAAGGTGAAGGGCGACGAACTCCTCGTGATGCGCGAGGAAGACATCATGGGCGTGATCGAAGGCCATTGATTCGGCCGTTCTCGACCGCACATACGAACACGCAAGTTACAAGCACTAGCACACAGGAGATATTCGAATGCCAGCCAAAGAGGTACGTTTTCACGAGAGCGCGCGCTCCAAGATGGTTCATGGACTGAACATCCTGGCCGACGCCGTCAAGGTCACGCTCGGCCCCAAGGGCCGCAACGTGGTGCTCGAGCGCTCGTTCGGCGCCCCCACCGTCACCAAGGACGGCGTCTCGGTCGCCAAGGAAATCGAACTGAAGGACAAGTTCGAGAACATGGGCGCGCAGATGGTCAAGGAAGTCGCCTCCAAGACCTCGGACGTTGCCGGTGACGGCACCACGACCGCCACGGTTCTGGCGCAAGCCATCGTCCGCGAAGGCATGAAGTACGTTGCCTCCGGCATGAACCCGATGGACCTGAAGCGCGGCATCGACAAGGC
>JANNXB010000010.1:0-4267 GCA_031409355.1 Betaproteobacteria bacterium
AGTCGCCTCCAAGACCTCGGACGTTGCCGGTGACGGCACCACGACCGCCACGGTTCTGGCGCAAGCCATCGTCCGCGAAGGCATGAAGTACGTTGCCTCCGGCATGAACCCGATGGACCTGAAGCGCGGCATCGACAAGGCGGTGATCGCGGTGGTCGAAGAGCTGAAGAAGATCTCGCAGCCCTGCAAGACCTCCAAGGAAATCGCCCAGGTCGGCTCGATCTCGGCGAACTCCGACGCGGACATCGGCAAGATCATCGCCGATGCGATGGACAAGGTCGGCAAGGAAGGCGTGATCACCGTCGAAGACGGCAAGACCCTGCAGAACGAGCTCGACGTCGTCGAGGGCATGCAGTTCGACCGCGGCTACCTGTCGCCGTACTTCATCAACAATGCCGAGAAGCAGATCGCGGTGCTGGACGATCCGTACGTCCTGCTGCACGACAAGAAAATCAGCTCGATTCGCGAACTGCTGCCGCTGCTGGAGCAGGTTGCCAAGGCGGGCAAGCCGCTCTTGATCATCGCCGAAGAAGTCGAGGGCGAAGCGCTCGCCACCCTGGTGGTGAACAACATCCGCGGCATCCTCAAGACCGTGGCCGTCAAGGCGCCGGGCTTCGGCGATCGTCGCAAGGCGATGCTGGAAGACATGGCGGTGCTGACTGGCGCCGAAGTCATCAGCGAGGAAATGGGCCACAAGCTCGAGAACGTGACGCTGAAGCAGCTCGGCCGCGCCAAGAAGATCGAGGCGGGCAAGGAGAACACCACCATCATTGACGGCGCCGGCGTGAAGAAGGACATCGAAGGCCGCGTCAAGATGATCCGCGTGCAGATCGAGGAAGCCACCAGCGACTACGACCGTGAAAAGCTCCAGGAGCGCGTGGCGAAGCTGGCCGGCGGCGTGGCGCTGATCAAGGTTGGCGCGGCGACCGAAGTCGAGATGAAGGAAAAGAAGGCCCGCGTCGAAGACGCCCTGCACGCGACCCGTGCGGCGGTGGAAGAAGGCGTGGTTCCCGGCGGCGGCGTGGCTTTCCTGCGCGCACGCAGGGCGCTCGAAGGCAAGATCAAGGTAGCGAACGACGACCAGCAGGCGGGCATCAAGATCGTGATGCGCGCCCTGGAAGAGCCGATGCGCCAGATCGTGGCCAACTCCGGTGCCGAGCCCTCGGTGGTCCTGAACAAGGTCGCCGAAGGCAAGGGCGTGAACTACGGCTACAACGCGCAGACCGACGAGTTCGGCGACCTGGTCGAGATGGGCGTCATCGATCCGACCAAGGTGGCGCGCACCGCGCTGCAGAACGCGGCCTCGGTTGCCTCCCTGATGCTCACCACCGACGCGATGGTTGCGGAACTGGTGGAAGAGAAAAAGGGCGGCGGCGGCGGCCATGACCACGGCGGCATGGGTGGCATGGGCGGCATGGGTGGTATGGACATGTAATTCCCTTCATCGGGAATGTCCTGAAAGGGGGCGCTTTGGCGCCCCTTTTCTTTTGTGTATTACACTCATCGCGGAGGAGGTAAGCGATGCGAATACTCGTCGCGGAAGACGATGCGATCCTGGCCGATGGCCTGACGCGAACGTTGCGCCAGTCCGGCTACGCCGTCGACTGGGTCAAGACCGGCATCGAGGCCGACAGCGCGCTCGATGCCAACACCTTCGACCTCCTGATCCTCGACATCGGCCTGCCGAAGAAATCCGGCTTGGAAGTGCTGCGCCGCCTGCGCGGGCGCGACTCGCGCATGCCGGTGCTGATCCTCACCGCGCTGGATGGCGTCAACGACCGCGTGCGCGGCCTGGATGCCGGGGCGGACGACTACATGCCCAAGCCTTTCGAACTCGCGGAGCTGGAAGCGCGCGTGCGCGCCCTTACGCGCCGCGGCATGGCCGGCGGCCCGACCCTGCTAAAGCACGGCACCCTGACCTACGACCAGGTCGGGCGCACCGCCCAACTCAACGGCGCGGCGGTGGAACTCTCTGCGCGCGAAGTCAGCCTGCTGGAAATCTTCCTGCAGCGCGCCGGCCGCCTCGTCTCCAAGGACCAGCTGGTCGGCCACCTGTGCGAATGGGGCGAGGAGGTCTCAGGCAACGCGATCGAGGTCTACGTGCACCGGCTGAGGAAGAAACTCGAGCCCGGTGGCGTGCGCATCGTGACGGTTCGGGGCCTCGGCTACAGTCTCGAAAAGTCCCCCGCTTGATATAATTCGCCCCCTGCAAATCGCGCCCGCTGTCCGTACGTTTCGGGGCGCGTCCCCAAAGGCCAAGTAGCTCAGTTGGTAGAGCAGCGGACTGAAAATCCGCGTGTCGCTGGTTCGATTCCAGCCTTGGCCACCAACTCCTTACTGCCGCTTGACGATACTAACGCCACGCAATAGTATGCGGGCGTGATCAAGAGCTTCGCCGACAAGGTGACCGCGGCGGTCTTTGCCGGCGAGCAGGTGAGACGGCTTCCGCCGGAGATTCAGCAGACGGCACGGCGGAAACTGAAGCTGCTGGACGCGGCGACCAGCCTAGACGCGCTGCGGGTGCCGTACGGCAACAGACTGGAAGCTTTGAAGCACGACCGAAAGGGGCAGCACAGCATCCGAATCAACGACCAGTGGCGAATCTGCTTCCGGTGGGAGAGAGACGGCGCCGCTGCTGTGGAAATCGTGGACTATCACTGAGGAACGACGATGACGATCGATAGAAAAGCCGTGGCTGGCATGGACTTCTCGGCAGTCACCACGGGCAGGCGGCTCAAGCCCGTTCACCCCGGCGAAGTGCTCCTCAAGGACTTCATCGAGCCGATGGAGTTGACACGCTACAAGGTGGCGAAGAACACCGGGGTGCCGCAACGCAGGATCGACGAGATTTGTGCAGGAAAGCGGGCGATGAGCGCGGACACCGCACTGCGCCTCGGGCGCTTCTTCGGGATGGATCCGCAGACCTGGATGAACCTGCAGGCGCAGTACGACCTTGAGGTTGCAGAGCGCGAGTCTCACAAGCGCATCGAACGGGAAGTCACGCCGCTACTGAAAGCTGCGTGACGATGCGCTCTCGCGTTACGCGGTGCGCTTTCTAGGCGAGGCAGTACGTAGGTACTTCCTGCGGTTCTCGGCGAGGTCGCGCGGACCCGCCACGCAGCCCACCAACCCGACCTTTACGGCGGCTTGGTAGGGCGTCAATCTTCGCGCTGCACGGCGCCCATGTATTGTTTTCATCGTGGCCTCGCTCGATTAGGCCGATCGGCCGCCGAGGGTATGTGCCGATATTGTGCGTGAAATAACGTGAAGTCAGATCGTTTGGCGCTGATTGAGGTTGGATTGGGTGACGGCAAGCGTCGGTAAGCGGTTGATCCGTCTATTCACCCAATTTCCCCAGTCAATCTGAAAATCCGCGTGTCGCTGGTTCGATTCCAGCCTTGGCCACCATCTGCCTGGTTACCCCAAACAGTCGAACATGCCGGAACCACGCCGTCGGCGTGGGCCGTCCCGCTGTCACTAATGCTGCGAATTGCGAGACGGCAGCATTATCTTACCGAGCCGTCGCAGTCGCGCTTCGGCAAAGCAGCGCAGGCAGATTTCAAGCGCGGGGTCACGCATGGCTTCGTCAAACGGCATTCGGATGTGTGCGGCTTTGTGGGCTTCACGAAGCGCATTCTCGCTCCACCCATCGTAGGGTAGCGGCAGCGACATTTGGAGCTCGCGGCTACGATGCATTCGATTTCCCCTTTTTCAGGGGCACCGTAAATTTTCTGAATCCATTGAAGCGAAAGTAGCAGCGGATCGATGGCGCGTCCGTGCGGTCCCCCTCATATTGAGGGGCGGGCGCTGCAGGTTGTTGATTTAACAAGCAGCAAAATTTTCTGGACGTCCTATGGGTTTTCCGCAATAAGGACGACGTTCGAGCCACCGAAGGCGAACGAATTCGACATTACCGCGCGCGGAATATCGATGCGCTCGGATTTCAGCGGCACGTGGCGCACCGCGCAGGCGGGATCGGGTTGCTCGAGGTTCGCGGTGGGCGGCAGGATGCCTTCGGAGAGGGGCATCAGGGCGGCCGCCATTTCGAGGGCGCCGGCGCCGCCGAGGAGGTGGCCGTGCATCGATTTGGTCGAGCTGACTGCGATGTTGTCGGCATGCGAGCCAAAAACCGCACGGATCGCCTCCGATTCCATGACGTCATTTGCCTGGGTTGCCGTTCCGTGAGCGTTGACGTAACCGACTTGCTCGGGTGCTATTCCGCCATCTTCTATTGCTTGACGCATTGCTTTTGCAGCTCCGGTCGCGA
>JANNXB010000011.1:0-3658 GCA_031409355.1 Betaproteobacteria bacterium
GAGACCATGGAGGGCGCCTCCGGCGACGACTGGATCTCGGGTGCGCAATCCATGCGCGCCTACATGCGTGGCGGGGAAATCTGTGGCGTGGTGGCGGCCTTCATCCGCAGCCTGGGCTGGAGCGCGCGTTCGCAGACCAACGCCGATTCCGACGTGCTGCAGCTGCCGCTGGTGCTGCTGGCGGGCCTGGGCGAGCTCTCGCGCATCGGCGAACTGGTGCTCAATCCCTTTGTCGGGCCGCGCTTCAAGAGCGCGGTGGTGACCACCGACCTGCCGCTCGCCTGGGACCAGCCGATCGACTTCGGCCTGCAGGACACGTGCAACAAATGCATGAAGTGCGCACGCGAGTGTCCGTGCAGTGCCATCTCGTTCGGCGACAAGGTGATGTTCAATGGCTATGAAATGTGGAAGCCGGACGTCGAGCGCTGCACGCGCTACCGCGTCACTAACCCGCATGGTTCCGCCTGCGGCCGCTGCATGAAGACCTGCCCTTACAATCACGAGGGGTTGCTTGCGCACCGCGTGTTCCTGTGGGCCGCGATCCACCTGCCGTGGACGCGGCGCTGGATTGTGCGCTTCGACGACCGCATCGGTAACGGGTCGATCAACGCGGCGAAAACATGGTGGACCGACCTCGAAATCGTCGATGGCAAGGTCGTGCCGCCCAAGGGCACGAACCGCCGTGACCTGTCGGTCGGCAAGCCTGCCAGGGCGCAGGAAATCGCTTACTATCCTGCCGCCGCAATGCCGCGGCCCGACGCAAAAGCGCCGGTATCGGTGGATCGCAAGGCCGCGCTCGCTCAGGCAGAACATATGGAATCGCCCGCCGCCGCGCGGTCCAGAACCGGGAGAAGTCCATGATTCGGTATTCGCTATATGCCTTGATATCCCTGTTTGTTGCATCGCCGGTCCTCGCGCAGGACTGGCCCTCGAAGCCGGTACGTTTCATCGTGCCGTTTCCGCCGGGCGGATCCGTCGATCCGCTGGCGCGGCTGCTGGGCGCGAAGCTGGGCGATGCGCTGAAGCAGCAATTCATCGTCGAGAACCGTCCGGGGGCGGGCGGGTCGATCGGCACCGCGGCTGCCGCCAAGGCGCCGGCCGACGGCTACACCTTCGTGGTCGTCTTCGATTCGCATGCCGTGAATCAGGCGCTGATCTCCAAGCTGCCGTACGACACGGCGAAGGATTTCGCGCCGGTGATGCTGGTCGGCACCGCGCCCTATGCGATCGCCACGCAGGCGGCGAAGCCCTGGAAGTCGTTCCGGGACGTCGTCAGCGCTTCGAAGGCCAAGCCAGAGTCGGTCAGCATCGGCTCGATCGGCAATGGCACGATCGGCCATTTAGTACTGGTGCAGGCGCAGCAGATGGCTGGCGTCAAGGTCGTCCACGCACCCTTCGCCGGCGGCGGGCCGATGAACCAGAACATCCTCGGCGGCCAGATAGACATGGGCATCGGCTCGGTCGCGCTGCTCACGCCGCAGGTCCGCGGCGGCAAGATGCGCGCGATCGCCACCACCGGCCACCAGCGCGCGCAGGCGCTGCCGGACGTGCCGACACTGATCGAGCAGGGTTTCGCCGGCCTGACCGCATACGCCTGGTGGGGCATTTACGCGCCTGCGGGCACGCCCAAGCCGATCATTGATCGGTTCCATACGGAGCTTACAAATGTGTTGTCGCAGCCCGACGTGCGCAAGACGCTCGCCGAGGGCCTCGGCATGGACCTGAACGTGAGCTCCCCGGAAGCGCTGCAGAAATGGACGCTGGAGCAGCTGGCGCACTGGGGCAGGATCGTGAAAGAGAACAATATCAAGACTGATTGATTTGAAGCTCGCTGTTCTAGACGACTACCAGCAGCTCGCGCTCAAGTCCGCCGACTGGGATCGGCTGCGCAAGCGTGGCGTGGAGGTCTCGGTATTCCACGAGGCTTTCGCGTCCCGGGACGAGGCGGCGGCGAAGCTCGCGCCGTTCGAGGTCCTGGTGCTGATGCGCGAGCGCACGCCGTTTCCGCGCGAACTCATCGACAAGCTGCCGAAGCTGAAATTCATGGCGCTCACCGGCCTGCGCTCGGCGAGCCTGGACCTCGCCGCCTGCAGCGCGCGCAAGGTGCCGGTCAGCAACACGCGCGCGGGCTCGACTTCCGCCGTCACCGCGGAGTTCTGTTTCCTGCTGATGCTGGCGGCGGCGCGCGACCTGGCAAAGGCCGGGCGCAACATGCGCGAGGGGCGGTGGCATGAGGGCATCTCCGGCGGTATCGTGCTGGAGGGAAAGCGCCTCGGCCTTGTCGGGCTGGGCAAGCTGGGTGGCCGCGTGGCGGGCTACGCCAAGGCGTTCGGCATGGACGTCGTCGCCTGGAGCCAGAACCTGACCGCGGAACGCGCCGCCGAAGCGGGCGCGAGGATGGTGTCGAAGGAGGAACTCTTCCGCACGGCCGACTTCGTGAGCATCCAGCTGGTGCTCTCGGACCGCAGCCGCGGACTGGTCGGCGCGGCTGACCTCGCCTTGATGAAGCCCACCGCGATCCTCGTCAATACGTCGCGCGGCCCGATCGTCGATGAAGCTGCGATGCTGGCGGCACTCCGGAGCGGCAAGCTCGGGCACGCCGCGCTCGACGTCTACGGCATGGAGCCGCTGCCTGCCGACCACCCGCTGCGCAAGCTGGACAACGTCACGCTTAGCCCGCACCTTGGCTACGTGAGCGAAGACGTCTACCGCACCTTCTGGGGCGACTGCGTCGAGAACGTCGAGGCCTGGCTGGACGGCAAGCCCGTCCGCATTCTGAATCCCGAGTCCCTGAGCTGACTTTGGCCGAGCACAACATTCCCCGCTGGGCCGGGATCGCGTTGCTGCTGGCGATCGCGGCCGTGTTCGGCAGCAACCACATCGCCGCGCGCATCGCTTTCGACCACGGCACCAATGTCACCACCGCGGTCGCGGTCCGCTCGACGGGCACGGCATTGATCGTGCTGTTGCTTTTGCTGTTTTCCGGAACGTCCTTGAAAATGGGGCAAAGGACGTTTGGCCAATCAGTCTTCATCGGGCTGCTGATTGCGGTGCAGAGTTACTGCCTGTATTCGGCGGTGGCGCTGATCCCGGTGGCGCTGGCGCTGCTCGCGTTCCAGACCTTTCCGATGCTGTTGGCGCTGATCTCGTGGTTGGGCGGCGGCGAGCGGCCATCGCGGCGCGTGCTGCTCGCGATGCCGGTGGCGTTGCTTGGTCTCGCGCTCGCGCTCGACGTCTATGGCAAGAGCGGCGACTTTGCCGGCCGCTGGGCCGAGGTCGGCGCCGGCGTGCTCTGGGCGACTGGCGCCTCGGTGTCGTTCGCCTCTGCGCTCTATCTCATCACGCGCTGGCTCGGAACCATGGACGGGCGGCTGCGCAGTTTCCTCTTCATGAGCGTGGTGGCGGTGGTGACCCTGGCCGGCGGCACGCTGTCGAACGGGTTCGTCCTGCCCGCGGACCGCACCGGCTGGATCGCGCTCGCGCTGCTCACCGTGTTCTATGGCACCGCGATCACCGCGACCTTCGTGCTGCTGCCGAAGCTGGGTGCGGTGAACAACGCCGCGGTGCTCAACTTCGAGCCGATCGCGGTGCTGGGACTCGCCTGGCTGATCCTCGACCAGTCGGTCGCGCCGCTGCAGATCCTGGGCGCCTTCATCGT
>JANNXB010000012.1:0-5489 GCA_031409355.1 Betaproteobacteria bacterium
CACAGGATCGGCGCCTTCATCTTGTCGACGCGCGTCTGCACCGCCAGGTATTCGACGATGCGTTCCTTGACCTTCTCCAGACCGTAGTGGTCCTCATCGAGGATCGTCTGCGCGGCCTTGATGTCGCGCGAGATTTTCGACTTCTTGCGCCACGGCAGGTTGACGAGGGTCTCGATGTAATTGCGCACCACCGTCGCCTCGGCCGACATCGGCGACATCAGCTTCAGCTTCTTCAGCTCGCCTTCGGCTTTCTTGCGCGCGTCCTTCGGCATATGCGCCTTGCGGATGCGCTTGTCCATCTCTTCCAGGTCGGCGCCCTCTTCGCCTTCGCCGAGCTCCTTCTGGATCGCCTTGACCTGCTCGTTCAGGTAGTACTCGCGCTGGCTCTTTTCCATCTGGCGCTTGACGCGGCCGCGGATGCGCTTTTCCACCTGCAGGATGTCGATTTCGGTCTCGAGCTGGCCGAGCAGATGCTCAAGCCGCGCCTTGACCCCGAACATTTCCAGCACCTGCTGCTTTTGCTCGAGCTTTAGCGGCAGGTGCGCCGCGACGGTATCGGCCAGGCGCCCGGCCTCGTCGATGCCGGAGAGCGAAGTCAGGATCTCGGGCGGGATCTTCTTGTTCAGTTTGACGTACTGGTCGAAGGCCGACAGCAGCGCGCGGCGCATGGCTTCGACTTCGGGCGGCGGCGCGCCTTCCGAGGGAATCGCGGAAGCTTCGGCAACCCAGTGGCTGCGCAGATCCGTGATCGCGCCGATGCGCGCGCGGGTGCCGCCTTCCACCAGCACCTTCACCGTGCCATCGGGCAGTTTCAGCATCTGCAGGATGCTGGAGACGCAGCCGATCTCGTACATGTCCTCCGGGCCCGGCTCGTCCTTCGCCGCGGAGCGCTGGGCGACGAGCAGGATCGACTTGCCGCTTTCCATCGCCGTTTCCATCGCCTTGATCGACTTCGGGCGGCCGACAAACAGCGGGATCACCATGTGCGGGAATACCACTACGTCGCGCAGGGGCAGCAGCGGATACTGGCCGCCGATGGCCTCGGCGGCCGGTGGGGTCGCGGGTGGGGTCACGGCCGGGGGGGTGGCTTCTTGATCTGACATGGGGGCCTCTAAGCCGTAGGACTCCCCCACAACATAGGGGTTCCCAGGCAAAAAATCAAACCGGAACTAACGGGGGAACGCGAAAAAAACGTCAGGCAGAACGTCAGGCAGAACTACCGGCAACCTTGGGCGGGTCCTGGTAGATGAGCAGCGGCTTGCCCTCGCCCGACACCATGGGCTCGTCAACGACCACCTTGCTGACGTTCTCCAGAGTGGGCAGTTCGTACATCGTATCCAGGAGGATCTGTTCCAGGATTGAGCGCAGGCCCCGGGCGCCAGTCTTGCGCGCCAGCGCACGCTTGGCCACGGCGCCCAGCGCCGCGGTGCGCACTTCGAGCTCCACGCCCTCCATCAGGAACAGGCGCTGGTACTGCTTGATTAGGGCGTTTTTAGGCTCGACCAGGATCTCGATCAGGGCTTTCTCGTCGAGTTCCTCCAGGGCCGCAACCACCGGCATGCGGCCGACGAATTCCGGGATCAGGCCGAACTTGATGAGATCCTCGGGCTCGACGGCCTTTAGCAGGTCGTAGGTCGCCTTGGAATTGTTCGGGCTGCGTACCTCGGCGCCGAAGCCGATACCGGTCTTCTCGGTACGGTTGCGCACGATCTTTTCCAGGCCGTCGAAGGCGCCGCCGCAGACGAAGAGGATGTTGGTGGTATCGACCTGCACGAAATCCTGGTTCGGGTGCTTGCGGCCGCCCTGCGGCGGGACGGAGGCCACGGTGCCCTCGATCAGCTTTAGCAGCGCCTGCTGCACGCCCTCCCCCGACACATCCCGGGTGATCGAAGGGTTGTCCGACTTGCGCGAAATCTTGTCGATTTCGTCGATGTAGACGATGCCGCGCTTGGCCTTGTCGACGTCGTAGTCGCAGTTCTGCAGCAGCTTCTGGATGATGTTCTCGACGTCCTCGCCGACATAGCCGGCCTCGGTCAGCGTCGTCGCATCGGCGATCACGAACGGCACGTTCAGCAGCCGGGCCAGGGTTTGCGCGAGCAGCGTCTTGCCCGAGCCGGTCGGCCCGATCAGCAGGATGTTGGACTTCGCCAGTTCCACCTCGTCGTTCTTCGACAGGTGTTTCAAACGCTTGTAATGGTTGTAGACGGCGACCGCGAGGATTTTCTTGGCCTGGTCCTGGCCGATCACATACTGGTCGAGGATGGCGCGGATCTCGTGCGGCGCCGGCAGGTCTGATTTCTGGCCCTTGCCGCCCTTGTCGGTGGCGGTTTCCTCTCGGATGATGTCGTTGCACAGCTCGATGCACTCGTCACAGATGAATACCGACGGCCCCGCAATCAGCTTGCGCACCTCGTGCTGGCTCTTGCCGCAGAACGAGCAGTAAAGCAGTTTCTCGCCGGAAGAAGTCTTCTCCGACATCAGCCGGGTTCCCTTTTGGTCAGGACCTTGTCCACTATTCCGTACTTTACCGCGTCTTCGGAAGACAGGAAGTTGTCGCGGTCGGTGTCCTTGGCGATGGTCTCCACCGTCTGCCCGGTGTGCTTGGCGAGGATCTCGTTCAGCCGGGCCCGCAGGTAGAGGATTTCGCGGGCGTGAATTTCGACATCCGAGGCCTGACCGGAGAAGCCGCCCATCGGCTGGTGGATCATGACGCGCGAATTCGGCAGCGCGAAGCGCTTGTCCTTCCCGCCCGCCGCCAGTAGCAGCGCGCCCATGCTGGCCGCCTGCCCGACGCACAGCGTCGACACGTCCGGCTTGATGAACTGCATGGTGTCGTAGATCGCGAGGCCGGCCGAGACGGAGCCGCCGGGCGAATTGATGTAGAAGAAAATGTCCTTGTCCGGGTTCTCGGACTCGAGGAACAGCAGCTGCGCCACGATCAGGTTGGCGGTGATCTCGTTCACCGGGCCGACGAGGAACACGACGCGTTCCTTGAGCAGTCGCGAATAAATATCGTATGCGCGCTCGCCACGTCCCGACTGCTCGATGACCATCGGGATTAACCCAAGGTCCTGGGGTTCCTGCATGCGGGACGACCAGCTCAGGGATTTCATGCGGCACCGCCCATCAAATCATCGAAGGGCACGGGCTTGTCCTCGACCTTGGCCTTCGACAGAACCCAGGCGACGACGTTGCTCTCGAGCGCCAAGCCTTCCATTTCGGACAAGCGCTGTGGCTGCATGTAGAACCATTTTACCACTTCGGCCGGATGCTCGTAGCTCTGCGATTCGGCCTCGATCAGCGCGCGCACTTCAGCGGGCTTGGGCTGCAGCTTTTCGGCCCGCGCCAGCTCGCCGATGATCAGGCCGAGCGAAACGCGCCGTCTGGCATTCGCCTCGAACACCTGCGGATCGAACGGCAGGTTCTCGATCTTCAGGCCTTTCGCCTGCAACTCGGCAGCCGCCTGCTCCACAAGGTGCTGCGTTTCCATCTGCACCAGCGATTTCGGCAGCTCCAGGGGCGCCGCATCGAGAAGTACCTGCAGCGCCTGCCCCTTCAAGCGGGCATCGATGCGTTTTTTCACTTCGCGTTCCACGTTGGCGCGTACTTCGACGCGCATCTGGTCGAGGTTGCCGTCGGCAACGCCGAGTTGTTTGGCGAAGTCCGCGTCCAGCGCGGGCAGTTTCGGCTCCTCGACCTGCTTCACCTGCACGGAGAAGGTCGCGGTTTTCCCGGCCACGTCCTTGCCGTGGTAGTCCTCGGCAAAGGTGATGTCGAACTCCTTGCTGCCGCCGGCCGTCAGGCCGAGCGTGTTCTTCTCGAACTCGGGCAGCATGCGCTTTTCGCCAAGAACGAAGGGGAAGGCTGCGGCCTTGCCGCCAGGGAAGGTTTCGCCGCCGATCTTGCCCTCGAAATCCACGGTTACGCGGTCGCCATCCTGCGCGGCGCGCGCAGCCGGCGCGTAGGTCACGCGCTGCTTGCGCAGGATCTCCAGGGTGCGCTCGATCGCGGCATCGTCCACGGTCACCTGCGGCCGTTCGACGCTCTTGGCGGAGACATCGCCCACCTTGACCTCGGGATAGACCTCGAAAGTGGCGCTGAATTCGAACTGCGCGGCGTCCGCCGCGCCATCCTTCTTCTCGATGCGCGGCTGGCCCGCGACCCTGAGCTTGGATTCCTTCACCACGTCGGTGAACGCCTTGTTCACCGCGTCGCCGATCACCTCGGAGCGCACCTGCGGGCCGTACTGCTGCACCACCATCTTCAACGGCACCTTGCCGGGCCGGAAGCCCGGCATCTTGACATTGCGCGCCAGCTTCTTCAGCCGGTCGTCGACCTGCCGGTCCACGTCCTGCACCGGCACCGACATCGATACGCGCCGTTCCAGCGCACCTAGTTGTTCCACGTTCACCGCCATTCTGGTTGATTCCTCTCGCATTGAAGCGGCGTTTCCTGCCGCTCCTTTGTACGGAAAGTGGTGCGAAGGGTGGGACTCGAACCCACACGCGGTTAGGCGCCAGGACCTAAACCTGGTGCGTCTACCAATTCCGCCACCTTCGCTACCGAAAAGCCCCACGAAAAACAACGTATTATAGCTCGAAGTGCCGGTCGGCTTTTTCGGCGACCCTCTCCACCCTCAGCCGCTGCGATCGCCATGAATCCGGACGTTTACTGTCGGCAGAAAGCCGTCGCCGACGGCTCCAGCCTTCACTACGCGCTGCTGTTCCTGCCGCCGAAACCGCTCTCCGCGATCACGGCGCTGTGCGCCTTCTCCAGGGAACTGCGGGACGTCGTCGATGGAGTCTCCGACGCCCAGATCGCGCGCACCAAGCTCGCGTGGTGGCGTGTGGAAGTAGGCAAGCTCGTCGAGGGCAATCCCAGCCACCCGGTGATGAAGGCCTTGCGCCCGTTCGTCGAGGCATCCGGAATCCGCGCCGAGCGCCTGAATCAGGTCATCGACGGGATGGAGATGGACCTCGCGCAGACGCGCTTTCTCGATTTCACCGGCCTGTCGCGCTATTGCGACCTGACGGCAGGCGCGGCGGCGGTGGAAGCGGCGCGGATTCTCGGCTGCACCAACCCGCGCACGCTGGAATACGCCGCAAGTCTCGGCACCGCCCTCCAGCTCACCCGGATCATCCGCAATGTCGGCACGCATGCCCGCCGCAATCGCATTTACCTGCCGATGGACGAGCTAAAGCAGTTCGAGGTTCCCTCCGCCGATATCCTGCAGTCGAAGCACTCCGGCAATTTCGCGAAACTGATGGCGTTCCAGACGCGCCGCGCGTCGAATTTCTTCGACAAGGCGCTAGGATTGCTGCCGGCGGAGGACCGGCGCGCGCAACGCGCCGGCCTGATCATGGCCGCGCTGCAGCGCGCGGCGTTGGCCGAGGTCGAGCGCGACGAGTTCAGGGTCCTCACCCACCGTACCTCGCTCACGCCGCTGCGCAAGCTGTGGCTGGCGTGGAAGACCTGGGTCGTCGCATAGG
>JANNXB010000013.1:0-1807 GCA_031409355.1 Betaproteobacteria bacterium
GCCGCAGCCGGCCATGCGGGAACGGCGCCCCGACCGGAAACTTCAGCGCGCGTGCATGCGCGAGCTGCTCCGCGGGCGGCTGGTAGCGTGCCGGATCCTTCAGGCCTTCCTGCTTCAGCAGCGCGACCTTCGGGAAGAAGCCGAAGTAGGTGTCGCCCTTGTAGACCGGCTTGCGGCCCGCCAGCACCTCGTAATCGAAGAACTGGATGATCATGCCGGCGGAGCTGGAGGCGCGCGTGAGCCTGGCGCGCACCGTGAGGGTGCCGCTGTCGGGACCCACCCGCGCGAGCTGCGTCGCGCTGCCGCCGAGGTTGCGGAATGACACGTCGACTTCGCTGGTGAGCGCCGAGCCCATGTAGGCCGCGAGCCAGCCGCAGGGTTGCAGCGCGATTTCGAGGAGCACCGCGAACGGCATCTCGCCCTGGCGGTTGTCGGCGAAGTACCACGCGTCAGGCGGCACGTCGTACTGGGTTTCGCATTCTCCGGGGGCGATCTTCCACTGCTCGGCGCGGATTGCCGTGACGCGGTCGAGGAACTGGAAGGGCGGCCCCGGCAGCCGGGCGATGACGCGGCCCTCGTCGAAGATCCTGTAGGGCTCGCCGAAAGCTTCCGAAGGCTTGCCGACAGCGAAGGCGAGGATCCGGCTGGTGTCGAAAATGGCCGGTTTCTTTTCCGAGGACGTCGTTTTTTTCCATAACGCGACAAAATATTCCCTCGTCGCGTCCGCGTAGCGCAGGCTCATGTTCGTGATTTCCACGATCGGCTTTCCGTCCGCGTACATCAGCGCGTCGGCGATGACGTAGGGCTCCGGGCCGTAGCCGATCTCCTTTACGGAGATCTCATAGGTCACGAGCTTCGTCGTGTCGAGCACCTGGCCGCGGCATTTCAGCTGGCTGGCGATACCCGGCACGGGCTCGAGAACGGCCGCGCCGTCTTCCGCGACCCAGCCGAGGCGCAGCAGGTACACGCGCAGCGTGTGCATGCAGCACTCGAACATCAGCGTGCCGGGCATCACCCGGTCGTCGACGAAGTGGCAGGTGAGGAACCAGTCGTCCGGGTGGATGTCCGCTTCGCCGACGACGATCCCCAGGCCGTAGCGGCCGCCGCGCGGATCGAGGCGGGCGATCCGATGCACGAGCTTCATGCGCCCGCCCGGCAGCGTCACCGGCTTCGCCAGCGGCAGTCCGGCAAACTCGGCGCCGAAGCATCCGGCAAGGTCGCCCGCGCGCAAGGCCTCGAGCTGCTCGCCGGAGTAGCTCTCGACGCCGTTGCTCGTGAAATCTTCCCAGTCCGCCGGGCGCTTTCCGGGCATCGGCTTTAGATCCAGCGCCGTGCGCACGATGCCCTTGCCCGCCGCGAGGGCCTCGTTGGAGAAGAAGCCGGCGCAGCCATCGGTCATCGTCAGCAGCGGCGCGCCGTTGACCGTGGCCTCGAAGCCGAAGCGGAACAGCCAGGCGTCGCTCTGGCGGAAAAACCCGTCGATGTGGATGTCGTAGCGGATCACCTCGCCTTCGCCAGGAAGGCCGCGGTGAAAACGGACCTTGGCGTCGAGCAGGCGGTACATGGAACGACCGCGCGTTTGGAAATCGATGCCGAGGAAGCCCGACAGGAAAAGATCCGCCTGGCCAGCTTCCACGGCGATGCAGGTCGGGATGCGGCCGCAGTCGAGGTACCAGGCGCCCGAGCGCACGTCGTGTTCCGTCACCACGCGGCCGCGGGTCATCGACAGCGGCTCGCCTTCGATTTCGAGTATCCGGTCAACCAGCATCAGCGGCTCGTCCGGCAGGCGTACCCGGGTCGGGAAGGA
>JANNXB010000014.1:0-21652 GCA_031409355.1 Betaproteobacteria bacterium
AACGACCGGTTCATCACGATCAGCAAAAACCCGTGACGCGCACTCGCGGCTTCTCCCTCGTCGAACTCGCCGTGGTGATGGCGATTGTCGCGTTTCTGCTCGGCGGGCTGATGTACACGCTATCGGCGCAGGTAGAGCAGCGCAACTTTGAAGACACGCGCAGGCGCTTGGAACAGGCGCGCGAGCTCGTGCTTTCGTACGCGATCGTCAAGGGCCGCCTGCCCTGCCCGGCACGCGGCACCAGCGCTGGCATGGAGGTTCGTGTCGCGGACACAGACGCAGTTGTCGCGGATCGCGGCAAATGCCAGGACGCTGGCGGCGTTGTCGACTACTACGGCGGGGCCCCCGGCGGAGTGGTCGGAGGCTTGCTGCCCGCGGCCACGATCGGGTATCAGCAGGTGGATTCCGCGGGTTTCGCGATTGACGCGTGGAGCAACCGCCTTCGGTATGTCGTCGCTAATTTGGTCACAAACTGCTCTGGTAGTTCGACCACGCCGCATTTCACGAATTACACCAACTTGAGAGCAAACGGCATCACCTGCCAGCCGAACGATCTCATTGTCTGCCGGTCAGCGACCGGAATCCTGCCAGACGACTGCGGTCCCGCAGCCAACCAGATTATGACAACGAGCCTCGTGGTCGTGATCATATATTCGACCGGCAAGAACTTCGCCTCGGCACAGACTGCGGCGATCGCCGCTGCCGCCGGTCGGACTGACGAGTCCGCGAATCTTAACGGCGATCGTGTATTCGTATTCCACACGCCGAATCCAAGCGGAGCTGCGAACGGCGAATTCGACGACCAGTTCACCTGGATCACGGTGGGTGAGCTCTATGGGAAGCTGATCGCTGCCGGCGCCTTGCCCTAGACGGAAGTGCCTGCACGCGCCGGCGCAAGCGCGAAACACACTTCGCCATCGCGGTTCTCGGCCAACGTGAGGCTGTAGCCGCTCGCTTCAGCGCGCCGTGCGGCTTGGTACAGGCCGATGCCCAAGCCCGTGCTGGAGGGCACAGGAGCTCGGAAAAGCGAATTCACCAAGTCAGGCGCTACTGCCGCGCCGCTGTCGCACACGCGCAGCACGGGCGCGGCATCGCCGTTGGCCATCACCTGGATGCGGACTATCTTGCCGCCGATGCGTTTCGCGATCGCGTTCTGCAGGAGATTCTCCGCGACGCCGTCGAAGAGCGATTTCGGCACGACCATTCCAGCTTCCAGGCCGGTCGCCGAAAATTCCAGGTTCTGGCTCTGGTAGCGGCGCGCGAGGTCATCCCACCATTCGCGCAGCGGGACCTGCTGCGAATCTTCGTCGCCCGGGCTCTGCAGCTTCTCCAGTGTGGCCGACAGACGCTGCGCGATGGCGGGCAGCTGGCGGCGGATCAGGGCCTGCGATTCCGGGGTCTCGTCCTTGCTCGCGACGGAACACAGGACGCTCAGCGACTGCAGCAGGTTCTTCACGTCGTGCGTGAGACGCGCGCCGGTTTCGTGGATCGCCTGAAGGTAGCTGGACTCGCGCAGCAGCTCTTCTCGCAATTTGGCGGCGTAAAACTCGGCGAGCAGTTGTCCGAGCAGGTGCATGTGCCACTGCAGCGCCGGGCTGGTGCGGTAGCGGGAGTAGATCGTCAATTCCAGGCCTTCGCCGGCGTGCACCACCGCGTGGTCGCTGCGCGTTCCGACTTCACCGCGCTGTTCTTCGGTCTGCCACACGGCCCCGGAAATCCAGGGCAGCCGCGCAAGCCCGGCGACGCCCTCGGCCAGGAAGCGCTTCGGCTTCGCTTCCATGCGCGAGAGCTCGGCGAGGAAGTAGAGCCACTTCTCGACCGGCAGGCCGATCGAGAACAGGTAGCGCGAGAAGAACAGGTTCAGGCCGGCCCCCGTGCGCGGGCTCCAGGCGAGCCCGAGCACGAGAATCGTGCCCGCGATCAGGAACACCGTCTTGGTAAGCGCCTCCAGGTACGGAATCCGGCCGAGCGTCATGAACGTGAAGCTGCCGAGAATGACCATGCCCAGGACGAGCATCAGGAAGATGCTGTAGAAGAAATCGATGACCTGCGCGGGCTCGGCGGATTCCACCTCTGCCGGCATAAACGCAACTGCCAGCAGCAGCAGCGGCAGTCCGTACTCGGCGCCAGTTCGGATCTCCGGGGCCACGCCCCCGCTGGGAGCGATCTCGGGAAGTATGACGATCGCCAGCAGCGCGAGAAGGTAGATCAGCACCACCAGGTAACAGCGCCGCTGCCAGCGTGCCTGGTGCAGGAAGACCTTGCCGCCCACCAGGCCGGCGAGCACCACGACCCAGAACGCGAGCAGCCACCAGCCGATCCAGAACATCACGGCGACCGCGACCACCCCGATGAAGGCGCCTTGCGTGACGCTGATCTGGTGCTCGCCGCGCAGGAAGGGCTGCCACAGGAGCAGCAGGCCGAGGTGCGCGAGCAGCAGCGCGCGGGCCCAGCCATCCGCGGTGCCGCGCAGGACGGCGACGTGCAGCAGGGCAAGCATGGCGACTACGACGAAGCGCCAGTGCCTCTGGCTGAAGTCCCAGGCGGCGCTCGCTAGCCGCGCGTTGGGAGGGAGAACCGCGGAGGGAACTGCGGCGGCGACTGCGGCTGGTACTTCCGGGCTCGGTGCTTGCATGTGCGGTGGCTGGTGACTAGTCTAGCGCACCCGCCAACCCGTTCGCGTCGATGAAGCAATTGCGCCGATCTTCGTTCGTCACCGTCGCCCGCTACACGCTGGTCGAAGCCTTGCGCAGCGGCCTGCCGTGGCTCGCCGCGGCATGCATGATCGGCGTCCTGGGGTTTTCCAGTTTTCTCGCGCAGGTGGCGATCGCGGAAACTTCCGCCCTGCAGGCCGCTGCCGCCGGCGCACTGCTGCGCGCCGCCGCCGTGTTCCTGATCGCGGCCCATGTCGTTGCAAGCGTGTCGCGGGAGGCAAACGACAAGGGATTGGAACTCGCGCTTGCGTTGCCGGTGTCCCGCCCCGCCTACTTCATCGGCAAGCTGTCCGGGTTCTGCTGTGCCGGCACGATGCTCGCCACCTTTTTCGCGATGCCGATGCTGATCTGGGCTAAACCCGCGGATCTTGCCGCCTGGTGGTTGTCGCTTGCCGCCGAAACCGGACTGGTCGCCGCTGCCGCGCTTTTTTTCGCATCCGCGATGGCGCAGACCGTCGCGGCACTTGCCGCCACTGCCGGGCTCTACCTGCTCGGCCGCTCCATCTCGGCGATTCAGGCAATTGCCAGTGCCCCGCAGGCCGGCGATTCCCTGCCCGCCGTTGCCGCGCGCTGGTTCGTGGACTTGCTGGCGCTACTGCTGCCCCGCCTGGATACGGCGACGCGCAGCGACTGGCTGCTCTACGGGGCGCCCGTGGCCGGCGAACTCGTGCCGGTGCTTTTCGGCCTTGGACTCTACTTTCTGCTCCTTGCGGCGGCCGGCCTGTTCGACTTCAGCCGGCGCAATCTGTGAGCCGCAGGTGAACCGGTTCCGGCAGGGCATGGAGCGGCCCTTGTCCGCCGTTCCCGTGGGAATTCTGGGTCTGCTCGCGGTCGCGCTTGCGGCGCAGATCGCATGGCAGGTTGCGCGCCCCTCCGTTGCACCGGCCGCCTCCGACCTTCCGGCCGCGCCTTCGATCCAGGCGCTGCGCCTGGCGAGTCTGGGCGAACCGGCGGCGCTGGCGCGCGTGGCCATGGTCTGGCTGCAGGTCTTCGATTCACGCGGCGACAATGCGGTGCCCTATCAACGCCTCGACTACACGCGCCTTGTCGGCTGGCTGCGCGCCATATTGGCCACCGACCCGCGCAGCGAGTACCCCTTGTTCGTGGCGGCGCGGGTCTACGCGGAGAACCAGGAGCCCGCGAAAGTGCGTCGGATTCTCGAGTTCCTGTTCGAAGAGTTCGCTGCCGACCCGAACCGGCGCTGGCCGGCGCTTGCACACGCGGCGCTGCTGGCCAAGCACCGCCTGGGGGATTTGCCCCTGGCAAGGCGTTACGCCGCCGCGATCCAGCGGTTGGCCACCGATGCGTCGGTTCCCCTCTGGGCGAAGCAGATGGAGATCTTCATCCTCGAAGACATGAACGAACTCGAAGCCGCCAAGGTCATGCTGGGCGGCCTGCTAGCGGCAGGCCGGATTCGCGACCCGGAAGAGCGACGCTTCCTGCAAGGCCGCCTGGAAGAGCTCGAAGCCAGGCTCAGGAAAGCCCCTGCCCCCCCGAAACGTTGAAACTTCGCCATGAGTGTCGAAATATTGACGGAGTTCTGAAGGATTTTGACCAAATCGCCCTGTTTTGGGCATTTTTCCGTTGGCACGTACCTTGCAGCCATCTCACTACTTGATGTCTCCAACGGAGGAGTAAGGCTATGAAACATACGCAAAAAGGCTTCACCTTGGTCGAGATCGCGATTGTTCTCGTGATCATCGGGCTGCTGCTCGGAGGCATCCTGAAAGGCCAGGAAATGATCACGCAGGCCAAGATCAAGAACGTGGTCGCGGACTTTTCCGGCATCTCGGCTGCTTACTACGGCTACCAGGACCGGTACCGTGCCATCCCGGGGGATGACCTCGGCGCGGCGACCCGCTGGGCCGTTGCGCCAGCAGCAGTGGCGGGGGATGGAAACGGGCAGGTAGCCGGAACCTATAACGCTGCCTGCGTGCAGGTGCCGGTGGCTGCGACCCCTGAAAGTTGCAAATGGTGGGACCACCTTCGGCGCGCAGGCTTCGTCGCTGGCAACGGCGGCCTGCAACCGTTCAACGCCGTGACCGGGCAAATCGGCGTGCAGACAGGCGACGGCGTTGCCGCTGGCGCCGGCCCGACGTTGCTCAACGTCGCTGCCGGCAACGGTTTCGTCGGCCTGCTCATCTGTTCGGCAGGGCTGCCCGACAAAATCGCCATCGCCGTTGACACGCAGATGGACGACGGCGCCTCGAACCTTGGAACGGTGCGAGCGCTTCTCCAGGCGGCGCCGAACCCCCCTATCGGAGTCACGCAAGTCGCGACCCCAGCCTACGCGGAGACCGGGACCAACACTTACGTGGTTTGCCGCTCGTTGTAACTTCTGTTTCGAAGTAATGAAAAGGCCGGCCTTGCGCCGGCCTTTCCATTTTGTGCCGCGCGAACTCATCCGTGCAACAGGCGTTTCTCGGCGGCAACCAGGAGTTCAGGCACGCCCAGCAACACCACCACATCGCCCTGCTGAAGGACGCCCGCGTCCGCGGGCGCGAGCCGGCGCGCGGCGCCGGGGCGCCGTACTGCCCTTACCTGCACGCCGATCCCGTCGAGCCCGATTTGCGCCAGCGACTTGCCGATGGCATTCGCGTCTCCGGCGAGCGTTACCCCGTGCAGCCTGGGCTGCGCGGATTCCATCGTCTCGGCTTCATCTCCGGCGCCATGAAACAACCCCCGCAGCAACCCGTACTGCTCATCGCGCACCGCGCGCACGCGGCGTACGACGCGGTTCAATGGCACGCCGATCCAGACCAGCGTATGCGAGGCCAGCATCAGGCCCGATTCGAGCGCCTCGGGAACGACTTCGGATGCGCCGGCTGCCGACAGCCTGACGACGTCCGCATCCACCTGCGCCCGCGCGATCACCGGCACGGATTCGTTCAGCGAATGAATATGCGCGAGCACGCGCACCGCTGCCGCTGAATCACCGAAAGTGATCACCACCGCCGCCGCGCGCATTACGCCGGCGGCAATCAGCGCCTCGCGCCGCGCGCAATCGGCGAACACAACCGTGTCGCCGGCGAGCGCCGCCTCCCGCACTCGCTCCGTGTCCAGGTCCAGCGCCACGTAGCGCACCCCCTCGGCATCCAGCAGCCGGGCCACGTGCTGCCCGTTGCGGCCATAGCCCAGGATGATGACGTGGCGCTCCGTCTCCAGCGACTCCACGGCAATGCGATGCATGTCAAGGGAGCGCAGCATCCATTCCGAGGTCGCGAATCTCAGTACGATGCGGTTGCTGGCCCCGATCAGGAACGGGGTCGCCATCATCGACAGGATCATGGCCGCCAGCAGCGGCTGCCGTGTCGCATCCGCCATCACTCCCGCCGCGCCGGCCTGCGCGAGCAGGACAAAGCCGAATTCGCCGCCCTGGGCGAGCGCCAGCCCGGTGCGCAATGCCGCGCCCGAAGTGGCGCCGAATGCCCGCGACAGGAGCCCGATCAGCGCGAACTTGAGTCCCACCAGGAGGACCAGCAGCAACAGCACCAGCCACGCCTGATCCATGACCAGGCGCAGGTCGAGCATCATGCCGACCGTGACGAAGAACAGTCCCAGCAGCACGTCCCTGAACGGCTTGATCTCGTCTTCGACCTGGTGGCGATACTCCGTTTCTGAAATCAGCATCCCGGCGAGGAATGCTCCCAGGGCGAGCGACAGCCCGGCGAGCGAGGTGAGGTACGCCATCGCGAGAATCACCAGCAATACGTTCAGGACGAACAGTTCCGTGGATTTGCGCCGCGCCACGATGCCGAACCATGCGCGCATGATGCGCGGGCCGGCAAGCAGCAGCAGCGCGAGCACGAAGGCCGCCTTGGCAAGCGCGAGCGCGACAGCCGAGCCGATTTCGCCCGCGGGCTGACCCAGTACCGGGACCAGGATGAGCAGCGCCACCACCGCCAGGTCCTGGAACAGGAGCACGCCGACGATGGAGCGGCCATGCGGGGTATCGAGTTCCAGGCGTTCGGCGAGAAGCTTCGAGACGATCGCGGTCGAGGACATCGCCACCACCCCGCCAACCGCGAGCCCCGCCTGCCAGGCGCCGCCGCCGGCCATCACGAGCGCGATGACGACGCAACCCAGGATCGTGATCATCACCTGCGACATGCCGAGGCCGAATACTTCGCGCCGCATCACGCGCAGCTTCGACAGGCTGAACTCCAGGCCGATGGAAAACATGAGGAACACGACGCCGAATTCGGCGAGATGGCGCGTCTGCGAGTCGTCGCGCACGGCGCCGAGCGCATGCGGCCCAAGCGCGAGTCCCACGACGAGATACCCGACGATGGGCGGCAGCGCGAAAAGCCTGCACGCAGCCACCGCAAGCACCGCGGCGGCCAGCAGGATCAGGATCGGCTGCAACGAGGTGTCAGTGACGTCCATACGCCATAAGAATGAAGGGGTTGGGCTATACTTTCCCGCATGATACCGAAGGACGCGACGGCTTCGGCGCTGAATCTTGCGCGCCGCGTGCTGACGATCGAGGCCGATGCCGTGCGCGCGCTCATCGCGCGCCTGGACGATCGGTTCCTGGCTGCCGTCTCGTTGATGCTCAACTGCCACGGCCGCGTCATCGTGAGCGGCATCGGCAAGTCGGGCCACATTGCGCGCAAGATCGCTTCGACGCTCTCCAGCACGGGCACGCCGGCGTATTTCGTGCATCCGGCCGAAGCCAGCCACGGCGACCTCGGGATGGTCCAACGCAATGACGTCTTCATCGCCATCTCGAATTCGGGTGAAAGCGCGGAGTTGGTCGAGATTCTTCCTGTACTCAAGCGAATCGGCGCAAAGCTGATCTCGATCACCGGCAAGGCTGACTCGACGCTTGCAAGAGAGGCGAACGTCAGCCTGGACGCCGCGGTGGCGGAGGAGGCATGCCCGCACAACCTTGCGCCGACTGCGAGCACCACTGCCGCACTCGCTCTTGGCGATGCCTTGGCTGTTACTTTGCTCGATGCGCGCGGCTTCTCGGCCGCCGACTTCGCGCTGCATCATCCGCGCGGCCAGCTGCCTCGGCAGGCGCTGGCGAATCAGGCGTTGCTCCACGTCACCGACGTAATGCGCGCTGGCGCCGATGTGCCCAAGGTGCCGGAAGGCGCGACCCTAAAGGAGGCGGTGCTGGAGATGACGCGCGGCAGCATCGGAATGACAGCGGTGCTCGACGCCGCCGGGCGCATTCGCGGCATATTCACCGACGGCGACCTGCGGCGCGCGCACGAGAGGATCACGGATTTCGACTCCGCGCGTGTAGCGCAGCTCATGTCGACCGGCCCGCGCACCATCCGGCCCGAGGCGCTGGCGGTGGAGGCGGTCGAGATCATGGAGAGCCACAAGGTTAACCAGCTGCTGGTGGTGAACGCGGGCGGAGAACTGGTGGGTGCGCTAAACATGCACGACCTGTTCAAGGCCAAAGTCATCTGACATGAGCCATGACGTCAGCGACGCGCTGCGGCGCGGGAAGCTTGTGCGCTTGATGTTGTTCGACGTCGATGGAGTACTGACGGACGGACGGCTCTGGTACGGCCCGTCGGGCGAAGCGCTGAAGTCTTTCAGCGCGCTCGATGGGCACGGAATCAAGGTGGCGATGCAGTCCGGCATCGCGATCGCCCTGCTTAGCGGCCGGAGCTCGCCAGCGGTCGCGGTCCGCGCCGCGGAGCTCGGCATACCGCATGTGCTCCAGGGAATCGAGGACAAACTGGCGGCATTCGATCAGCTGCGGGCATCGCTGGGCATCGCCGCCGAAGAAACCGGGTTCGCGGGCGATGACCTGATCGACCTGCCAGTACTCCGGCGCTGCGGCTTCGCCTGCGCACCGCTGGAAGCGCATGAGCTGGTGCGCGGCCATGTCCATTACGTCACGCGCGCGCCGGCGGGAGGGGGGGCCGCGCGCGAGATCTGCGACTTCCTGATGTCGGCGCAGGGCACCCTGGACGCGGTCCATGCGAGGTACCTGGCGTGAGGTTGTCAACGACGCGGATGTTCCCCCTTTTGCTGATGCTGGCGCTCGCGGGCCTGACCTTCTGGCTGGAGCGGATGGTGCGGGAAGAGGAAGGCGCGCACCCCTCGCAGCGCCGCCACGACCCGGACTATGTGGTGGACAATCTCACCCATACGCGCTTCGACGCGCAGGGCAAGGTCGAATCCACGCTCACGGCGGCGAAAATGCTACATTACCCGGACGACGATTCGACCGACCTGCTCGCGCCGCGCGTGGTGCAGACCAAGCCGAATGAGCCGCGCGTGACGGTTAGCGCGGAGCGAGGCACGCTGTCCCAGGATGGCGAGGAGGTCTTTCTCTACGGCAACGTGCTGCTGGTGCGAGAAGCCGGGCCGGAGCATGGTGAAGCCCGCATGCGCACCAGTTTCATGCACGTGGTGCAGGCACAATCGATTGTCCGCACCGACCGCGACGTGGTGTTCACCGAGGAAGACCGGGTGCTCTCAGGCCGTGGCATGGAGTACCGCAACGATACAAAGGAGCTGTTCCTGCGCGAAAGAGTGCGCGGCCGGTTTGAACCAGGTAAAAAGGCTAGGCTGAACAGTGATGCGACCGCGCAGTGATGCGACCTACTAACGCGCCCATCGCGGCCGCCCTGGCGGGGGCGATCCTCGTGCTTTCGGCTTTTCCGGCCATCGCCGAAAAGGCCGACAAGGACAAGCCGACGAACATCGAGGCGAACCGGATGAGTTCGGACGACGCGAAGCGCATGAGCATTTTCGAAGGCAGCGTGGTCCTCACCAAGGGAACCGTCGTGGTGCGCGCCGATCGCATCGTCGTGCAGCAGGACGCCGAGGGATTCCAGCGCACCACCGCCTACGGCAAGCCGGTGCGCTTCCGCCAGAAGGGCGATCGCAAGGGCGACAAGGAAGGGGCCTGGACCGAAGGCGAGGCCTTGCGCGTCGAGATCGACGATCGCAACGAGCGCATCGAGCTGTTCGAGCGCGCGCGCGTATCGCGCGACCAGGACGTGGTCAACGGCGAATACATCTTTCTCGACCAGCGCACCGAGTTTTTCTCGGTAAGCGCGTCCAAGGGCGCGGCCCCAGGCGCGCCCGCCGCACCCGGGGGCCGGGTGAAAGCCGTGATCCAGCCGAAGTCGAATCCCGAAGCGAAATGAGCGTTCTGCGCGCGGAGAACCTGCGCAAGCGCTTCAAGTCGCGCACTGTGGTGGAGGGCGTCTCGCTGGAAGTGGCCAGCGGCGAGGTCGTGGGATTGCTCGGCCCGAACGGCGCCGGAAAAACCACCTGCTTCTACATGATCGTCGGCCTGGTGCCGGCGGACGCGGGCCGCATCCACCTGGACGAACGCGACCTGACCGAACTGCCGATCCATCGCCGCGCGCGGCTCGGCATTTCGTACCTGCCGCAGGAGAATTCGGTATTCCGGAAACTTTCGGTCGAAGAGAACGTGCAGGCGGTGCTTGAGCTGCAGGGTCTTGCGGCGGGCGATATCCAGCCCCGCCTCGTCGAACTCCTCGGTGAGCTGAGCATATTGCACCTGCGCAAGCACACCGCCCTGTCGCTTTCGGGCGGCGAGCGCAGGCGCCTGGAAATTGCGCGCGCGCTGGGCACCAAGCCCGCTTTCATCCTGCTGGACGAACCGTTTGCCGGTGTCGATCCGATCGCGGTGCTCGACATCCAGCGCATCATCGGCTACCTAAAGGAGCGCGGCATCGGGGTCCTGATCACGGACCACAACGTGCGCGAGACGCTGGGCATCTGCGATCGCGCCTACATCATCAACGAAGGCAAGGTGCTCGCCAGCGGGCGGCCGGACGACATTGTCGGCAACGACAACGTGCGCCGCGTCTACCTGGGCGAGCACTTCCGGATGTAGGCGGCCGCGCGACATGAAGCCGACCCTGCAGTTCAGGCTTTCGCAGCACCTGACGCTGACGCCGCAGTTGCAGCAATCGATCCGGCTGCTGCAGCTCTCGACGGTGGAACTCAACCAGGAGATCGAACGCCTGCTGATAGAGAACCCGATCCTAGAGCGCGAGGACGGCGAAAGCGATGCGGCGGCGGCCCCCGGCCCGGCCAGCGTCGAGCACGAAGCGCCCTCGGGAACCTCGGCCGATGAGGCACAGCCCGCCAATACAGAGCGTAACGAAGAGCTGCCCGCCGATTTCGCCGCGCCCTGGCGCGGCACCGAGGACAGCAGCGGCGACGAGGACAGCGACCGCGGCAACTCGACGCCGGACCTGCCGACCTTGCGCGACCACCTGAACAGCGAACTGGCGCTGACCAACCTCGGGACCCGGGATCGCGCGCTGGTCGGCCTGCTCATCGATGCGCTGGACGAAGAGGGCTACCTCACCCAGTCGCTGGAGGACATCGCGGCGCTAATGTCGGCCGAGGCGGAAGTCAACGTCGAGGAGCTGGCGATCGCGCTAAGGCATCTGCAGAATTTCGAGCCGGCCGGCGTGGGCGCGCGCGCGCCCGGCGAATGCCTGGCGTTGCAGCTGCGCGCGATGCGGGAACGCGACCCCGGCGCCAATGTCGACATAACCCTCGCGCTCGCGATCTGCGAGCTGCACCTGGACCTGCTCGCGAGCCGCGACTACGTGCGCCTGAAGAACCTGACCGGCGCCGGCGACGCGGCGCTGCGCGCCGCGCAGGCGCTGATCCGCGGGCTGAATCCCCATCCCGGCGCTGCCTTCGCCAGGATCGAAGCGCGCTACGTGATCCCGGACGTGGTGGTGCGCAAGGTGAAAGGCGTCTGGCGGGCCAGCCTGAACCAGGAGGCGATGCCGCGGCTGCGGGTCAACCGGCTGTATGCGCAGCTCGCGTCGCGCCCCCGGGGCAGCGGCGGCAACGCGCTGGCGACGCAGTTGCAGGAAGCGCGCTGGCTGATCAAGAACGTGCTGCAGCGCTTCGACACCATCCTCCGGGTATCGCAGGCGATCGTCGACCGGCAACGCAATTTCCTCGAACACGGCGAAGTCGCGATGCGCCCGATGGTCCTGCGCGAGATCGCCGACGTGCTCGGGGTCCACGAAAGCACGATTTCGCGCGTCACCACGCAGAAGTACATCGCGACCCCGCGCGGCACCTACGAGCTGAAGTATTTTTTCGGCAGCCACGTCGCCACCGACACGGGCGGCGCGGCCTCCTCCACGGCGATCCGCGCCCTGATCAAGCAGCTGGTCTCCGCCGAGGACTCCAAGGCGCCGTTGTCGGATTCGCGCATCGCGCGGATCATGGCCGAGCAGGGCATCGTGGTGGCGCGGCGAACAATCGCCAAGTACCGGGAATCCCTGCAGATTCCACCGGTCAACCAGAGGAAGAGCCTTTGAGCGGTCCGCCCGCGGCCTGGGCTATAATCCGCGCCCTTCGATGAGCCTCGTCGCGAAGCTGCTGCCGCTTTCCAACGTCCTGCCCGATCTCGCCGCTTCGAGCAAAAAGCGCCTGTTCGAGCAGGTCGGGCTGCTGTTCGAGAACCAGCACGGCATTGCCCGGGGCGTGGTGTTCGAGAGCCTGTTCGCCCGCGAACGCCTCGGCTCGACGGGCCTCGGACAGGGCATCGCCATCCCGCACGGCCGGATCAAGGGCATGAAGGACGCGGTGGGGGCGCTGGTGCGCCTCGCGCAACCGGTGCCCTTCGATGCTCCAGACGGCAAGCCGGTCACCCTGGTGTTCGCGCTGCTCGTGCCCGAGCACGCCACCGAGAAGCACCTCGAGATCCTTTCCGAACTGGCACAGATGTTCAGCGACCGGGCCCTGCGCGAAGCCCTGGCGCAGGCGCCGGACGCCGCAGCGCTGCACCAGCTTATCTCCGCATGGCAGCCGGATGCTGCAGGTAAACGTCGCGCAGTTGCATGAAGACAACCGCGAGGCGCTCTCGCTCACCTGGGTAGCCGGGCGCGCGGGACGCACCGCGGTGCGCCGCGAATCGGCCGCCGCGGCGGCGCTGATCGGCCACCTGAATATCACCCATCCGAACAGCGTGCAGGTAATCGGCGCTTTCGAGGCGGGCACGATCGCCGGGCTCGCGGACAAGCTGTTCGGGCCCGCGCCCTCGGCGCTGATCTTCGCCGACGGCGTCGCGCCGCCGCCGCAACTTCTGGAAGGCGCCGAGCGCACGCAGACGCCCGTTTTCACTTCCCCCCTTCCTGCCGCGCGCGTCATCGAGAAGCTGGCGAATTACCTCGCCAAGCGGCTCGCCGACACCACGGAGCGCCATGGCGTCCTGATGGACGTGCTCGGCGTGGGCGTGCTGATCACGGGCGATTCCGGGGTCGGCAAGAGCGAGCTCGCATTGGAGCTGATCAGCCGCGGCCAGGGCCTGGTGGCCGATGACGTCGTGGAGATCTCGCGCCTCGCGGCGACCACCCTGGAAGGCCGCTGTCCGCCGCTCCTCAAGGACTTCCTGGAAGTACGCGGCCTCGGCCTGATCAACATCCGCGCCATCTACGGCGAAACCGCGGTGCGGCCGAAGATGAAGCTGAAGCTGGTCGCCCATCTGGAAAAACCCGCCAAGGGCAGCGCGCGCGACACCACCGAGCGCCTGCCGCTGTCGGAACTGTCCGAGGAAATCCTCGGCGTGACCGTGCGCAAGGTCGTGATACCGGTCGCCGCCGGGCGCAACCTCGCCGTACTGCTGGAAGCAGCGGTGCGCAACTACATCCTGCAGCTGCGCGGCAAGGATTCGACCGCCGAGTTCCTCGCCCGGCAGAAGCTGGCTATGGAGAACGATAAGTAAGGTGCAACTAGTCCTGGTCAGCGGCCTGTCGGGCTCGGGCAAGAGCATCGCCCTCGATGTTCTCGAGGACAGCGGCTACTACTGCGTCGACAATCTGCCCGCGACGCTGCTGCTCGACGTCGTGAAGTTCCTCGGCGAAGCCGGGCACGAGCGAATCGCGATCAGCATCGACGCGCGAAGCGTCGCACTGGCGTCGCTCCCCGAGCACCTCGCGACCCTCAAGGCGCGCGGCGTGGAATCGACTCTGCTTTTCCTCGAAGCGAGTAGCCAGACGCTGCTGCGCCGGTTTTCCGAAACCAGGCGCGGCCATCCGCTGGCGGGTTCCAGCCATGCACCGGGCCTGACGCTGGACGAAGCCATCGCGCGCGAGCGCTCGCTGCTCTCCGGCATCTCCGAGCTCGGCCACCACATCGATACCAGCGCCCTGCAGCCGAAGGCGTTGCGCAACTGGATCAAGGACCTGCTGGGGCTGGGCAGCGGTTCGCTGACGCTGCTGTTCGAGTCGTTCGCGTTTCGCGACGGCATTCCCATCGATGCCGACTGGGTGCTGGACGCGCGCATGCTTCCCAATCCGCATTACGAGCCGGGACTGCGCGAACTGACCGGGCGCGACGCGCCGGTGATCGAGTACCTGGAAAAGCAGGAGCGGGTCAGCGCGTTTCTCGAGGACGTGCGCGCCTTTCTCGCGCGCTGGCTGCCCGACGTGCGGCGCGACAACCGCAGCTATCTCACCATCGCGATCGGTTGCACCGGCGGCAGGCACCGTTCGGTTTATCTCGCTGAACGGCTCGCGCTGGCTTTCAACGCCGAAGCACGGGTGCTGGTCCGCCATCGCGGCCTCGCCGCGGCGGCCGGCGAATGACCGGCAGCCACGCGGAAATTCCGCTCTTCCCACTCGGCACGGTGCTTTTCCCGGGCGGCCTGCTGCCGCTCAGGATCTTCGAGCAGCGCTACCTGGAAATGGCCAAAGCCTGCCTGCGCGAAGGCACGCCCTTCGGCGTCTGCCTGATACGTGAAGGTTCCGAAGTAGGAACGCCGGCGACGCACGAAGCGCTGGGATGCCTCGCGCGCATCACGCAATGGGACATGCAACAGCTCGGGCTGCTGCAGCTTGTCGCCCAGGGCGGCGAACGCTTCCGCGTGCGCGCGACGCGCATCCGGCCCGATGGGCTGATCCTCGCCGACATCGACCTTATCGCCGAGGCGGCGGATGAACCGCTGCCGGAAAAATACCGCGCCTGCCGGCAGCTGCTCGAACGCATCGTCGCCGAGCATGGCGAGCGCCTGTTCGCCAGGCCGTTCCAGCTCGATTCGAGCGCCTGGGTAGCCGCGCGCCTGGCGGAAGTCCTGCCCCTGCCCGCTGCCGCCCGTCAGAAGCTGCTGGAACTGAACGACAGCACGCAGCGCCTCGAAATCCTGCAACGGCTACTGGTGGAAAGCGCGCAGACCTCGAACAGCTCGGAGCAGTAGCAGCACCGCATGCAAGATAATTATTAAGTTAAGCGCACTATCCGGTGGCATACGTTCTGGCTATAATCTAGCCAGAATGCGGTTCGAGATACTCCTGGCCCCCGAGGCCGTCGAAGACCTGCGAAGATTGAAGGCCGGCGAACGGACAGCGGTAAAGGAAGCTCTTGAGACCCATTTTAGGCACGAACCAACCAAGACCAGCCGTAGCCGAATCAAGCGCTTGCGCGGCATGGCGCGACCGCAGTATCGGCTCCGAGTCGAAGAGGTCCGTGTGTTCTACGATGTTACGGGTTCGGCTGTCGAGGTGCTGGCGATCGTGCCCAAACCGGAGGCTGAGTCATGGCTAGCCCAGTTCGGAAGGCCAAAGTGAAGGAAGTGCCGTTGTCCGAGGTCAAAGACGACTTGTCCCGCTTTCTTCGTGAAGCCGAGACACAGGATGTCGTCATCACGCGCCACGGCAAACCAGCCGGCGTGCTAATCGGGTTCAAATCGGAGGACGATTGGTTCGACTACCGGCTTGAACACGATCCGCGCTTTTTGCAACGCGTCGAGCAGGCTCGTGCGAGCTTCCGTGTGGGCCGAGGCGTCAAACTGGAAGACGTCAAGTAATGGTGCGCTTTAACCACCCAGCCAACACCGACGCGCGCGCGGGTTGCTGGGGACGTTACTTGGCACGAGAATGGACTGTGTCATGAACCACAAGCGCAAACGATCCAAGCAACGACGGTCCGGGTGTCTCCTTTGCAAGCCGAACAAACTCGGGAAGGGCATGGAGAAGAAACTCGGTCACCGAGGATACGGAAAACTGCGGAATGAAGCAGCGGCCAAGCACGACCTGGGCGATGCTAAATTCGGGTGGTAGCATTGACGCTGCCATCTGCACCGGAGATGCCATGAACAGCCCCAAAGCGGAAGTCTCATCGATGCTGGAGGCATTGCCCGAAGACGCCAGCCTGGAGGACATTCAGTACCACCTGTATGTCCTTGAAAAGGTCAGACGTGGGTTGGAGCGGGCGGAAACAGAAGGCAAGATCTCCCACGAGGAAGCGAAAGCGCGCCTTGGAAAATGGCTCGCGGCCTAGATTGGTCGCCCGAAGCTATCGAAGACGTCGAATCCATCGCGTCATACATAGAGCGCGATTCGCCTTGGTATGCCAAGGCAGTCGCGTCAAGCATCGTCGCAACGGCAGAAACCATCCCGGACTTCCCCGAACTGGGAAGGATCGTTCCGGAGATCGGCGATACTGCAATTCGTGAGCGATTTGTCTACAGCTACCGCATCATCTACCGCATTGAATTCGAGGGCATTTTGATCGCTGCCGTGATTCACGGAAGTCGCTTGCTGCAGCCGTTTATCCAAAGAATAGAAAGTTCGCAGAAATCTGTCCCATAGCAATTGAGCCGGGGGCTACGCCAAACTGGCGCGCTTCAATTCCGCTTGCTCAATTCCAGCAGCAATTTCTTTACCGGTGCCGGGACCGCCGCGCGAATTGCGTCCTCCACGTCCAGCCAGATCCGGCCCGGCGCCTCGGCACACGGCAATATTCTTCGCACGTTGCAGCGTACCGGCTGGATGTTCAGCCGGAAATGCGTGAAGCCGTGTTCGATCAGCGGCAGGCGTTGCGTGCGGGCGATGCGGCAGGAAAAATTCCTTTCGCAGTAGGTTCTGGCGCCTTCCTCCCGGCCCTCCGGAAAAGCCCAGAGCCCGCCCCAGATTCCGGTTCCCGGCCGGCGTTCCAGCAGCACCGAGCCCTGGTGCAGAAGCACCAGCCACGTTGCGTGCTTCAGGGGCAGCGGTTTGCGCTTGCGCGCAGCGGGCAGTTCATCGATGCGGCCTTCGCGCCGCGCCACGCATTGCCGGGCCACGGGGCAGCGTTCGCAAGCGGGACGGGAGCGCGTGCAAACGGTGGCCCCGAGATCCATGAGCGCCTGCGTGTACGTTTCGACGCCGCGTGCCGGAAGAAGCTTTTCCGCCAGCGCCCATTGCGCCTTTTCGCCCTCAATGCCGAAACGGCGCGCCAGCACCCGCTTTACGTTGCCGTCCAGGATTGCGGCGCGCCGGCCGAAGGCGAACGCGGCAATGGCGGCGGCTGTGGACGGACCGACACCGGGCAGAGCGTGAATCTCGTCATAGGTATCGGGAAACCTTCCCGCGCCGTGAACTGCACGCGCCGCGCGCAGCAGGTTTCGGCCCCGGGCGTAGTAGCCGAGCCCGCTCCATAGCCGCAAGACCTCGTCTTCCGAGCCTGCGGCGAGGGCGGCGATATCGGGGAAGCGGGCCAGAAAGCGCTCGTAGTAGGGGATTACCGCGGCAACCTGGGTCTGCTGCAGCATGATTTCCGACAACCAGATGCGGTAAGGGTCGCGCGTGCCCTGCCAGGGCAGCCCGTGCCGGCCGTGCCGCCGCTGCCAAAGAATAAGTTTTTCCGCAAATTCCGGCACGCGCCGATTCTATGGCAAGGTAGCGGCAACATCTCTACCCTCACACCCAGCCACCCATGCTCGCCTTCATCCTCCGCCGTCTTGCCCAGGCCGTAGTCGTCATGCTGGTGGTCGGGCTGATCGCGTTCTCGCTGTTCCGTTTTGTCGGCGACCCGGTGCTGTTCATGCTCGGCCAGGACGTGACGCCCGAAGACCGCGTGCGGATCACGCAGATGCTGGGCCTCGACCGGCCGTTCTACGTCCAGTACGCGAGCTTTGTCGGGCGGGCGGTACAGGGCGATTTCGGCCTCAGCCTGCGCCAGGCACAGCCTGTATCCAGGCTGATCGCCGAGCGGCTGCCGGCCACCCTGGAGCTGTCGATGGTCGCGGCGCTGTTCGCCCTGGCCGGCGGCGTCTCGATGGGCGTGTACACCGCGTTGCGACGAAATTCCTGGTTGTCGCAGATCATGCTCGGCGTATCGCTGATCGGCGTATCGCTGCCGACATTCCTGATCGGCATCCTCCTGATCCTCGTCTTCGCGGTGCAGTTCGGCATACTGCCTTCCTTCGGACGCGGTGACACGGTGCAGCTCGGCTGGTGGAGCACCGGCTTCCTGACCAAGTCCGGCCTGACCTCGCTCATCCTGCCCGCGATCACGCTGGGCCTGTTCCAGATGACGCTCATCCAGCGGCTGGTGCGCGCCGAAATGCTGGAGGTGCTGCGCACCGACTACATCAAGTTCGCGCGCGCGCGCGGCCTCTCCGATCGCGCGGTGCACTTCGGCCATGCGCTGAAGAACACGCTGGTGCCGGTCATCACCATCACCGGGCTGCAACTGGGCGCCATCATCGCCTTCGCCATCATCACTGAGACGGTCTTCCAGTGGCCGGGAATGGGGCTGCTGTTCATTCAAGCGGTCGGCTTCGCCGACGTGCCGGTCATGGCGGCCTACCTGTGCCTGATCGCGCTTTTTTTCGTCATCATCAACCTGGTCGTCGACTTGCTCTACTATGCTGTGGACCCGCGCCTGCGGATTGACCGCGCAGTCGCGACCGGCTGAATACACCGAGGAATGCCATGAACGCACCTGCCGAGAAGATTGATTCCCCCGTCGAGAAGATCCGCTCCTACCATGCGGAGCTGCGCGCCATCCGGCGCGACATCCACGCCCATCCCGAGCTCGCCTTCCAGGAAAGCCGCACCTCCCAGCTGGTGGCCGAGCAGCTGGCGGCCTGGGGCATCGAAGTACACCGCGGCCTGGCGAAGACCGGCCTGGTGGGCGTCGTCAAGGGAAAGAAATCCACCAGTGGGCGCGCGATCGGACTGCGCGCCGACATGGACTGCCTGCCGATGCACGAAACGAGCAACATCCCGCACAAGTCGACGCACGCCGGCCGCATGCACGCCTGCGGCCACGACGGCCACACCACCATGCTGCTGGGCACCGCGCGCTACCTGGCGGAAACCCGGAATTTCGACGGCACCGCGTATCTGATCTTTCAACCGGCGGAAGAAGGCGGCGGCGGCGGCAAGATCATGGTCGAAGAAGGGTTGTTCGACCTCTTCCCGGCGAACGAGGTCTATGCCCTGCACAACTGGCCGGGGCTGCCGCCGGGACAGATGGCGGTCCGGCCGGGGCCCGTCATGGCGGCCACCGACGAAATCGTCGTCACGGTGCGCGGCAAGGGCGGGCACGCCGCCATGCCGCATCTCACCGTGGACCCCGTTGTCATCACCGCGCAGGTGATCTCGGCGCTGCAAACCATCGCCAGCCGCAACGCGAATCCTCTCGACTCGATCGTCGTGACAGTGGCCTCGATGGAAACCAGCCAGACCAACGTGTTCAACGTGATCCCGGATTTCGTGAAACTGATCGGCACCGTGCGCACGTTCCGCCCCGGGACGCGCGACATGGCCGAAGCGCGCATCGCCGAAATCGTCTCCGGCATTTCAAAGGCGATGGGCGGCGGCGCCGAGATCTCCTACAAGCGCGGCTACCCCTCGACCATAAACTCCGAGCGCGAGGCGATCTTCGCCGCAAAAGTGGGCGAACGGGTCTTCGGCAAGAACAACGTATTCACCGATGCCGAGCCAACCATGGGCGGCGAGGATTTTTCCTACATGCTGCAGGCGCGCCCGGGCGCGTATGTGTTCCTCGGGCAGGGGGGCGGGCCGAACAACTGTTTCCTGCACAATCCGGGCTACGATTTCAACGACGAGGTGATTCCGCTCGGTGCCGGCTACCTCGCCGCGCTGGTCGAGGAATCGCTGCCGCTGAAGTAGCACGGAGCCGCGAAGGTGAACCTGCGTGCCCTGCTGGGCCACGACCTGGCGTACAGTTTTCGCCATTCGCCAGTCGCGATCACCGCCGCCGTTCTGGCCGTGATCTGCGTCGGCGCGGCGCTGTTCGCCCCCTGGATCGCGCCGCACAATCCCTTCGACTCCGCCTCGCTCGACCTGAACAACGCCTTCTCGCCGCCGGCCTGGACGGAAAAAGGCGTGCCCAGCTTTCCGCTGGGCACCGACGACCAGGGACGCGACGTGCTCTCGACCATCATGTACGGGGCGCGCATTTCCCTGGGCGTCGGCGCGGCGGCGGTGCTCTTCGCGCTCGTGTTCGGGGTCTCGCTGGGCCTGATTTCGGGCTATCTGGGGGGCCGCATCGACGCGTTCATCATGCGCGTTGCCGATATCCAGCTGTCGTTTCCGGCAATCCTTATCGCGCTGCTGGTGGATGGCGTCGCGCGGGTCGCCATGCCTTCCGATTCGCACGACGAGATCGCCATCCCCGTGCTGATCCTCGCGATTGGCGTCTCGGGCTGGGTGCAGTACGCGCGTACCGTGCGCGGTTCGACGCTGGTCGAGAAGAACAAGGAATACGTGCAGGCAGCGCGCGTCATCGGGCGCCCGCCGCTCGCGATCATGCTGCGGCACGTGCTGCCGAACGTGATGGGGCCGGTACTGGTGATCGCGACCATCCACATCGCCACCGCGATCATTACCGAGGCGACGCTCTCCTTCCTCGGGGTCGGCGTGCCGCCCACCCGGCCGTCGCTCGGAACGCTGATCCGCATCGGCAACGAGTTCCTGCTTTCCGGGGAATGGTGGATCACGTTGTTTCCGGGCATCGCGCTGGTGACGCTGGTGCTTTCGGTGAACCTGCTGGGCGACTGGCTGCGCGACGCCCTCAACCCGAAACTGAGATGAGTGTTCTCGAAGTCAAGGACCTGAGAATCGAGTTCCGCACGCGCCGCGGCACGCTGGTGGCGGTGGACGGCGCGTCGTTCTCCATCGCGCCCGGCGAAATACTCGGCGTCGTCGGCGAATCGGGGGCCGGCAAATCGATCACCGGCACGGCCATCATCGGCCTGCTCGAACCCCCCGGCCATATCGCCGCGGGCGAGATCCGGCTCGAAGGCGAGCGCATCGACAACCTGCCCTACGAGACCATGCGCCGCATCCGGGGCAAGCGCATCGGCGCCATATTTCAGGATCCGCTCACCTCGCTCAATCCGCTGTACACGGTCGGCGAGCAGCTGGTTGAAACCATCCGCACGCATCTCGATCTCGGCGCCGGCGAGGCGCGCGAGCGGGCGCTTGGGCTGTTGCGCGAAGTCGGCATCCCGGCGCCCGAGGCGCGCATCGACCAGTATCCGCACCAGTTCTCCGGCGGCATGCGCCAGCGCGTGGTGATCGCGCTCGCCCTGTGCGCCGAGCCGCGCCTGATCATCGCCGACGAACCCACCACGGCGCTGGATGTTTCGATCCAGGCGCAGATCATCCAGTTGCTGAAGCGCCTGGCGCGCGACCACGGCACCGCGGTGATGCTGATCACGCACGACATGGGCGTGATCGCCGAAACCGCCGACCGGGTCGCGGTGATGTATGCCGGGCGCATTGCCGAGATCGGCCCGGTGCGCGAGGTAATCCGCGCGGCGCGGCATCCCTACACCGCCGGGCTGATGGGCTCGATCCCCAAAATCCGCGTCTCTACGGACCGCATGCATGCCCCACTGGTGCAGATCGACGGCGCGATGCCGCGCCTGAACGCCATTCCTTCCGGCTGCGCCTTCCATCCCCGCTGCGGGAAGAGTTTCGAGCGCTGCCGCATCGAACGCCCCGAGCCGCGGCCCGTCGGCGCCAACCTCGCTGCTTGCTGGCTCTATGAGTAGCTCTTCTGCGTCTCTGCTGGAACTGGAGGACGTAGGGCGGGACTTCGACGTTTCCCGGCCGTGGCTGAACCGCGTCATCGAGGGCGTGCCGCGGCAATTGCTGAAGGCGGTGGACAGCGTGTCGTTCGCCGTGCGCAAGGGGGAAACGCTCGCGCTGGTGGGCGAATCC
>JANNXB010000015.1:0-18567 GCA_031409355.1 Betaproteobacteria bacterium
TCAAAAAGCGGCGTCGCCCCTGAGGACGTACATTCATTTGCAAAAGCAATAAACACCTTGCCGCGCCTGAAGTTGCGCGGCCTGATGGCGATTCCCGAGCCCGGCGCGGACGTTGCCCGCTATCGGGAATTGAAGGACCTGTACGAAAAACTGCGAGGCGAATTCCGCTTCGATACCCTTTCGGTCGGGATGTCCGACGATATGGAAACCGCCATAGCCGAAGGTTCGACCATGGTGCGCATCGGCACAGCGATCTTCGGCGCAAGGAACAAGGTCAGGTCCGCCGCGTGAACATCGCCATGAACGTGGTGTTCATCGGCGGCGGCAACATGGCCGACGCGCTGATCGGCGGCCTGCTGAAAAGCGGCATCGAGGCGAGCCAGGTCCGCGCGGTGGAAGTGGACGGCGCCGCGCGCCGCAGGCTGTCCGACAAGTACCGCATCGAATGCGCCGCCGAGGCGCGCGGCACGATACGCGCCGGCGAGGTGGTCGTGTTCGCGGTGAAGCCGCAGCAGATGAAGGAAGCGGCGCGCTTCGCGGGCGTGAAGGACAACGCCAATCTCGTCATCAGCATCGCGGCCGGCATCACGCTGGCAAGCCTGTCGCGCTGGCTCGGCGGCACGACGCGCATCGTCCGCGCCATGCCCAACACGCCGGCGCTGATCGGGGAGGGCATCACCGGCCTCTACGCGGCGCCGGGGTTCGCAGAATCCGACATGCGGCTGGCGGAGACCATCCTCGGCGCCGTTGGCGCCACCGTGCGCGTCGACGACGAAGACAAGATCAATGCGGTGACCGCGGTTTCCGGGAGCGGACCGGCGTACGTCTTCTACTTCATCGAAGCCTGCGAGGAAGCGGCCCGGGAGCTCGGCCTGCCGGAAGAAACGGCGCGCCGGCTCGCGCTGCATACGTTCACCGGGGCGGCCAAGCTCGCGGCCTCGAGCCCGGATCCTGCCGCAATCCTACGCGCGCGGGTCACCTCCAAGGGCGGCACCACCGAAGCTGCGCTTGCCAGCATGGCATCGGATGAGGTCAAGGAAGCGATCATGCGCGCAATCCATGCGGCGAACGAGCGGGGCAGGGAACTCGGCAAGAAATTGGACGAAGACTGATGCTGCAGCAGATCGCAAGTTTCCTGGTGGACGTGGTGGTGGGCTTCTTCGTCTACCTGCTGCTCGCGCGCTTCCTGTTCCAGTGGCTGCGCGTGCCGTTCCGCAACGTGCTGGGCGAATTCATCATCGCGGGAACAAACTGGATGGTGGCGCCGGCGCGGCGCGTGATTCCCTCGTTCGCGGGGCTGGACCTCGCGTCGCTGCTGCTCGCCTGGCTGCTGCAGATACTCCTGCTTTTCCTCGTCTACCTGATCGGCGGCATCGATTTCAGCTCGGCGCCCGGCATCGGCGCGGCGGCGCTGGCGGTCCTCGCCCTCATCGACCTGCTGCGCTTCACTCTCTACATCCTGGTATTCGCGCTGATCGTGCAGGCGGTGCTGTCCTGGGTGAACCCGCATTCGCCGGTCGGGCCGCTGTTCGACGCCATGACGCGGCCCTTCCTGCGGCCGATCCGGCGCTTCGTGCCGCCGCTCGGCAACGTGGACCTGTCGCCACTCGTGCTGATCGTGCTGCTGCAGGTGCTGCTGATCCCGCTGGCCGAGCTGCGTCGCCTGGCCGGCGGGTTGTTCTAGGCCGCGTTCAGGCGACCTTCTTCGCCTTGGCCTTGGCGTCGAAGAACTGTTCGTCCTCGGTCGAGCCGTGCAGCGCCTGCGTCGAGGCCTTGCCGCCCGTGCACACCGTCGTGATCTGGTCGAAGTAGCCGGTGCCGACCTCGCGCTGGTGCTTGACCGCGGTGAAGCCCTTCTCCGCGGCGGCGAACTCCTTCTCCTGCAGCTCGACGAACGCAGTCATGTTGTTGCGCGCATAGCCGTAGGCCAGTTCGAACATCGAGTAGTTGAGCGAATGGAAGCCGGCCAGCGTGATGAACTGGAACTTGTAGCCCATGGCGCCGAGTTCTCGTTGAAATCTGGCGATGGACGCATCGTCGAGGTTGCGCTTCCAGTTGAACGAGGGCGAGCAGTTGTAGGCCAGCATCTTGCCGGGAAACTTCTTGCGGATGCCCTCGGCGAATTTCTTGGCGAAGGCGAGGTCCGGCGTGCCGGTCTCGCACCACACCATGTCGGCATACTCGGCGTAGGCGAGGCCGCGCGACAGCGCCTGGTCGAAGCCCTTGCGCGTCTTGTAGAAGCCCTCGGAGGTGCGCTCGCCCGTGAGGAACGGCTTGTCGTTGTCGTCCACGTCGGTGGTGACGATGTCGGCGGCTTCCGCATCGGTGCGCGCGAGCAGCACGGTCGGCACGCCCATCACGTCGGCCGCGAGGCGCGCCGCGATCAGCTTCTGCACCGCGTCCTGCGTGGGAACCAGCACCTTGCCGCCCATGTGGCCGCATTTCTTGACCGAGGCGAGCTGGTCTTCGAAGTGCACGCCGGCGGCGCCGGCGTCGATCATTGACTTCATCAGCTCGAAGGCGTTCAGCACGCCGCCGAAGCCGGACTCGGCGTCGGCCACGATCGGCGCGTACCAGTCGATGTCGCCCTTGCCTTCCATGGTCTGGATCTGGTCCTGGCGGGCGAGCGCGTTGTTGATGCGCTTCACCACCGTCGGAACGGAAGTAGTCGCATAGAGGGATTGGTCGGGATACATCGACAGCGAATCGTTCGCATCGGCCGCGACCTGCCAGCCCGAGAGGTAGATCGCCGGCACGCCGGCCTTCACCTGCTGCATCGCCTGGTTGCCGGTAAGCGCGCCGAGGGAATTCACGAACGGCTTCTCGTTGCACAGCTTCCAGAGCTTCTCGGCGCCGAGTTTCGCCAGCGTGTGCTCGATCTTCACGCTGCCGCGCAGCCGCACGACGTCTGCCGCGGTGTAGCCGCGTTTCACGCCGTTCCAGCGCGGGTTCTCCGACCAATCCTTGTTCAGCTGCGCGATTTCCTGTTCGTTGCGATTCATCCGTTCTCCGTGGGCAAGGTGTTGAACTGACAGCAGATTACGGTCTCGGATGACGCATTGCAACATCTCCATTCCGTATGATGAAATGGCAATAAAACAAGGATTTACAGCAGGTTAAAGGACTTCTATTTCACAATGCGAAGGCGGCTTTCAAATTCATGCTGCCCTGCAAAATCCGCTAGGTTTGAACCAGCCGGCGATGGCTGTGGATGCTCATGAGGATGCCGATGCCGACAAAAAGCGTGAGCAATGCCGTTCCGCCATAGGAAACGAAGGGCAGCGGCACGCCGACCACGGGAAGGATGCCGGCGACCATGCCCATGTTGACGAAGGCATAGGTGAAGAACATCAGCGTGATGGTGGCCGCCAGCAGGCGCGCGAAGAACGTCGCGGCGTTGGCCGCGATCATCAGGCCGCGGGCGATCAGCAGCGTGTAGAGCGTTAGCAGGATCGCGTTGCCGATGAGCCCGAACTCCTCGGAGAACACCGCGAAGATGAAATCGGTGTGCCGTTCCGGGATGAACTCCAGGTGCGTCTGGGTGCCGTGCAGCCAGCCCTTGCCGGTGACGCCGCCGGACCCCACCGCGATGGTCGACTGGATGATGTGGTAACCCGCGCCGAGCGGATCCTGCGTCGGGTCGAGCAGCGTGAGGATCCGGCGCCGCTGGTAGTCGTGCAACATGCCCCAGAGCGGGAACAGGCTCGCCAGACCCAGCACGCCCAGCGCGGCGATCACCTTCCAGCCGATGCCGGCGAAGAAGATGACGTAGCAGCCCGCCGCCGCCACCAGCACCGCGGTGCCCAGGTCCGGCTGGCGCGCGATGAGCAGCACCGGCACCGTCAGCAGCACTGCGGCGACGGCGAAATCGCGCAGGCGCAGCGTCGCCTCGTTTTTGTGGAAGTACCAGGCGAGCATCAGCGGCAGCGCGAGCTTCATCATTTCGGAGGGCTGGAATCGCGTCACGCCGACATGCAGCCAGCGGCGCGCCCCGTTCACCACGTCGCCCGCGAGCGCCACCGCGACGAGCAGCGCCACGCCGAGCAGGTAGGCGGGCACGGCGAAGCGCATGAGCGTTTGCGGCGGGACCTGCGCCACCAGCCACATTGCCGCGAACGCGAGGCAAAGGTGGACCAGCTGCGTGCTGACGCGCCCGGGATTTTCGTAGCTCGCCGAAAACAGCGTCGCCAGGCCGAGCGCCACCAGCGCGAAGCTTAGCGCGAGCAGCGGGCCGTCGATGCCCGCCACGAACCTCGCGGCGAGCTGCCGCGGCGAGTAACCGGCGATCTCCAACGCCATCAGTCAGATTCCTCCTCTTCCTCGGTCGCGCCCGGTTTGGCCGCGCCGAGCTGGTCGCCTTCGGGAACCTTGCCCAGCAGGTAGTAGTCGAGCACCGTGCGCGCGATCGGCGCCGCCGCGCGCGCGCCGAAGCCGCCGTTCTCCACGATCGCGAACAGCGCGATCCTCGGGCTCTCGAGCGGCGCGAAGACGATGAACAGGGAATGGTCGCGATGACGCTCGTTGATTTTCTTCTCGTCGTACTTCTCGTTCTGCTTCATGCCGATCACCTGCGCGGTGCCGGTCTTGCCGCCGTTGGTGTACTGCGCGCTGGCGAAGGAACGCGCGCCGGTGCCCTCCTTGTTGACGCCCGCCATGGCGCGCTTCACGAACTCGACGTTCTCCGGCTTTAGCGGGATGTGCCGCAGGAGCGCCGGTTCGAGCTGGCGCCGCTCGCCGGTGCGCAGGTTGTCGATGTGCGAGACGAGGCGCGGCCGGTACATGTCGCCATTCGCCGCCAGCGTCGCCAGGGCCAGCGCGATCTGGATCGGCGTGTAGGCGTTGTAGCCCTGGCCGATGCCGATCGAGACGGTTTCGCCGGCATACCACTTCTGCTGCTCGGGCTTGCGGAAGCGCTTCTGCTTCCACTCCGGCGAGGGCAGGACGCCGATGGACTCTCCTTCCAGGTCGATGCCGCTTTTCGAACCGAAGCCGAACTTGCCCATGAAGCCGGCGATGGCGTCGATCCCCATGTCGTTGGCGAGCTGGTAGTAGAACGTGTCGGAGGACACCACGATCGATTTGTAGAGGTCGACGTAGCCGTGGCCGCCGGGCTTGGAGTCGCGAAAGCGCCTGCCGCCGAACTCGAAATAGCCCGGATCGTTGATCGCGCTCTTCTGCGTGCGCTTGCCCAGTTCCAGCGCCGCCATCGCCATGAACGGCTTGAACGTGGAGCCCGGCGGATAGATGCCGGCGATGGCGCGGTTGGTGAGCGGCCGGTCGGGGGAGTTGTTCAGTTCCGCCCAGCTCGCCGGATCGATGCCGTCGACGAACAGGTTCGGGTCGAAGCCGGGCTTGGAAACGAACGCGAGAACGCCGCCCGTCGAGGGCTCGATCGCGACCAGCGCGCCGCGGCGCGCGCCGAAGGCCGCTTCGGCGATCTCCTGCAGCTTGATGTCGAGCGTCAGCGTGACGTTGTTGCCCGCCTGGGCGGAAGTGCGCGCGAGGGTCCGGATGCCGCGTCCGCCGGCGTCGATCTCGACCTGCTCGAAGCCGGTGGTGCCGTGCAGCTCCTGCTGGTAGCTCGCCTCCAGGCCGCCCTTGCCGATGTAGTCGGTGCCGCGGTAGTTCGCGCCGACTTCCAGTTCGGCGAGCTTCTCCTGGTCCTTCGGGTTGATGCGGCCGATGTAGCCGATGACGTGCGAGGCCACGTCGCCGAAGGGGTACTGGCGGAACAGGCGCGCCTTGATCTCGACGCCCGGGAAGCGGTAGCGGTTGGCGGCAAAGCGCGCCACCTCTTCGTCGGTGAGCCGCGTGCGGATCGGCAGGCTCTCGGCATTGCGGATTTCCGCGTGCAGCTTGCGGAACCGGCTGCGATCCTTGGCCTGCACCTCGACCACCTCCCCCAGATCCTGGATCGTGCGCTCCAGGTCGCGCACCTTGGCCGGGAAGATTTCCAGCGTGTAAGCCGAGTAGTTGCGCGCCAGTACGACGCCATTCCTGTCCAGGATCAGGCCGCGATTGGGCGCGATCGGCACGATGGAGATGCGGTTCTCCTCGGCCTTGGAGGCGTAGGCGTCGTGCTGCAGGACCTGCAGGTGGAAGAAGCGCGCGAACAGCAGCGCGAATGCCACCAGCACCGCGACCCCGGCGACGCCGATGCGCAGCTGGAAATAGTACAGCTCGCGCTCGTGGTTCTTGAGTTCGCCCAGTCTCATGAAGCTGGCCTCATATGGCGCGCGTCTCGTCCACGTTTGAAGGCATGCGCTGCGGCAGCAGCAGCAGCAGGCTCACCACCGGCCAGAGCGCGGCGCCTATCAGCGGCCCGACCGCGATGCTCCATCCCGGAAACTCGGCGCCGACCGCCAGCCGCACCAGCGCCGAGACGCCCTGCGCGAACAGCAGCAGCGCGGCGACGTGCAGCGCCTGGCTCCAGAGCGGGAACCAGAGGATGCGGCGCGAGAGCGCGATCGCGGCGAACGCGAGCAGCGAGTAGGCGAGCGCGTGCTGGCCGAGCAGCACGCCGTTGCCGACGTCGATCAGGAGGCCGAGCAGCCATCCCGCGCCCAATCCCACCAGGCGCGGCTGCCGCACGCACCAGAAGGCGAGCACCAGCGCCACGAAATCGGGCGCCAGCGCGACGTTTTTCCAGGGCAGGAAGTTGAGCAGCAATGCGAGGGCGAACGAGCCGAGGATGGTGCCGGCGCGCACCGGCAGCAGGATCGTCTGCGACGCGGTCGGGCTACCGAGCTGCATCGGCATCCTTGCGGCGCGGCTTGCGGATCTTGCCGGGGCGCTTCTCGCGCTCGGGGCTCGCTTCTTCCGGATACGCGGCGCGCTTTGCCTCGGTGGCGAGCACCAGCACGTAGCCGCCGCTTTCAACGCCGGCCGCGGGCTGGCACACGATGCGCGCGAACGCATAGGCGGCATCGCGCTCTATGCGCGCGACGGTGGCCACGGGCAGGCCGGGCGGGTAGGTGCCGTCGATGCCCGAGGTGACCAGGCGGTCGCCATTCTGGATTTCGGCGTTGGCCGCCATGAAGCGCAGCTCGAGCATGCCGCTTGAGCCGGCGCCGAAGGCGATCGCGCGCAGGCCGTTGCGCACCACCTGCACCGGGATCGCCTGTTCCTTGTCGGTGAGCAGCGTGACTTCCGAGGACAGCGCATGCGCGCGCGTCACCTGGCCGACCACGCCGGTCGCGTCAACCACCGGCGAGCCCGCGTTTACGCCGCTTTGGCTCCCCTTGTCGATCACCACCTTGCGTGAATAGGGATCGCGGCCGTTGTACAGGATTTCGGCGGCGGTTGCCTTTAGCGGCAGGCGCTCGGCGGCGCCGATCAACTGCCGCAGCTGCCCGGTCTCGGCCTGCGCCGCTTCGTAGCGCTGCGCGGTCTGCGAGCTCGCCAGGAGCTTCGCACGCAGGTCGGTATTCTCCTCGCGCAATTGGGACTGGCTCGCGAAATAGCCCGCAACCCGCTCGGCGAGCGCTGCCGGCACGGTGGCAAGGGTCTGCAGCGGATGCACCGCGAGGGCGATGACGCTCCTAAACCCCTCGGTGTAGCGAAAGCGCGCGTCCAGCACCAGCAACGCGAACGACAGGGAGGCGAAAAAGGCTAGTCGAACGAGCGGCGCCGGGCCGCGATTGAAAAAAGGTGGGGGTGAATGTTCCATCGGCCCCGGGGCGAGTGGGTCTTACCAGCGGGGATTTACCCGCTCCCTCTACTTATTCATTCGTGAAGATCGCCCCGAAGTGCTCCATCTGCTCGAGCGCCTTGCCCGAACCGCGCACCACGCAGGTAAGCGGGTCGTCGGCGACGATCACCGGCAGCCCGGTCTCCTCCATCAGGAGGCGATCGAGGTCGCGCAGCAGCGCGCCGCCGCCGGTGAGCACCATGCCCTTCTCGGCGATGTCGGCGCCGAGCTCGGGCGGGGTCTGTTCCAGCGCGCTCTTCACCGCGCTGACGATCTGGTTCAGCGGCTCGGTGAGCGCCTCGAGGATTTCATTCGAGGAAATCGTGAAGCTGCGCGGGATGCCTTCGGCCAGGTTGCGGCCCTTGACTTCCATCTCACGAACCTCGGAGCCGGGGAACGCCGAACCGATGGTTTTCTTCACGTTCTCCGCGGTGGTCTCGCCGATCAGCATGCCGTAGTTGCGGCGGATGTAGTTGATGATCGCCTCGTCGAACTTGTCGCCGCCGACGCGCACCGAACCCTTGTGTACCGCGCCGCCGAGCGAGATCACGCCCACCTCGGTGGTGCCGCCGCCGACATCCACCACCATCGAGCCGGTCGCTTCCGCAACCGGAAGGTCGGCGCCGATTGCCGCGGCCATCGGTTCCTCGATGAGGAACACCTGCCCCGCGCCTGCTCCTATCGCACTTTCCCTGATCGCGCGCCGCTCGACCTGCGTCGAGCCGCAGGGCACGCAGATGATGATGCGCGGCGAGGGCGAAAAGAGTTTGTTGTCGTGCACTTTCTTGATGAAGTACTTCAGCATCTGCTCGGTGACGGTGAAGTTGGCGATGACGCCGTCCTTCATCGGGCGGATCGCGACGATGTTGCCCGGCGTCTTGCCAAGCATCATCTTCGCGTCCTTGCCGACCGCCTGGATCGATTTCTTGCCGTTCGGTCCGGCGTCTTCGCGAATCGCGACCACCGAGGGCTCATCGAGCACGATGCCTTTGCCGCGCACATAAATAAGCGTGTTCGCGGTTCCAAGGTCGATCGCGAGATCGTTGGAGAAGTAGCTCCGCAGGAATCCAAACATGTTCGTGGTCAATCCCTTTTGCGCATCCCGACAGCTGGCTAGGTGTTGCCTTAAGTTCCGGTGCTAAAGCTGCGTCCCGGAACCGTTTATTCCATGGGCGGCTATGATACGCTTAACAGGGCACCTTTTGCATGTCGCTAACCCCAGACCAGCTCCAGCGCATCGCGCTTCTCGCCCGCATCGCCGTCAGTCCTGAAGAGGCGCGGGGCGTGACCGACCGGCTGAACCAGGTGCTCGGCCTGATCGACCAGCTGCAGGCGGTCGATACCTGCGGCATCGAGCCCATGTCGCATGCCCTGGACGCCCAGCTTGCCGTGCAGCAGCGCCTCCGGCCCGACGCCGTCACCGAGCCCGACCGGCGCGCCGAGTTCCAGGCGTTCGCCCCCGCGGTCGAGGGCGGGCTGTACCTGGTGCCGAAAGTGATTGAGTAAGTGCTCAATTCGACCGTTATCGAGTTGTCCGACGCCTTGGCCTCGAAGAAGGTCTCCTCGGTCGAGCTGACCCGCCTGTTCCTTGACCGGATCAAGGGGCTGAACGGCCGGCTGAACGCCTTTATTACGGTCGACGAGGAGCGCAGCCTAAAGCAGGCGCGTGTCGCCGACGAGCGACGCTCCGGCAAAGGAAATTCGGGTGAGGCGGGGCCCCTCACGGGCATCCCGATCGCCCACAAGGACATCTTCTGCACCAAGGGGCTGCGGACCACCTGCGGCTCGCGCATGCTGGCCGACTACGCGAGTCCCTACGACGCGCATGTGATCGAGCGCTTCAACGCCGCGGGCGCGGTGCTCCTGGGCAAGACCAACATGGACGAGTTCGCCATGGGCTCGTCGAACGAGACCTCGCATTTCGGGCCGGTGCGCAACCCCTGGGACCTCGAAAGGGTACCGGGGGGGTCCTCCGGAGGGTCGGCGGCGGCGGTGGCCGCCCGCATGGCCCCGGCCGCGACCGGAACGGATACCGGGGGCTCGATCCGCCAGCCGGCTGCCCTGAGCGGCGTCTCGGGCCTAAAGCCGACCTATGGCGTGGTGTCCCGCTACGGCATGATCGCCTTCGCCTCGTCGCTCGACCAGGGCGGGCCCCTGGGCAAGTGCGCCGCGGACCTGGCGCTGCTCATGAATGCGATGGCGGGATTCGATGCGCGCGACTCGACCAGCCTGGAGCGTCCCGCCGAGGACTACGGCCGAGAGTTGAACCTGGATCTGCGGGGCCTGCGCATTGGCCTGCCGAAGGAATATTTCGCCGACGGCGTGGATGCCGATGTGCTGGCATGTGTCCGTGAGGCGACGCGCTGGTTCGAAGCGCAGGGCGCGAAAACCGTGGAAATCACGCTGCCCAACACCGGGCTGGCGGTGCCGGTCTACTACGTGATCGCGCCCGCGGAGGCCTCGAGCAACTTGTCGCGCTTCGACGGGGTGCGCTACGGTCACCGGGCGAAGGAGTACGCGGATCTGAACGACATGTACCGCCGCACGCGCGCCGAAGGCTTCGGCACCGAGGTCAAGCGGCGCATCCTGATCGGCACCTACGTGCTTTCGCACGGCTACTACGACGCCTACTACCTGCAGGCGCAGAAAGTGCGGCGCCTGATCGCGAAGGATTTTGCCGACGCATTCTCGCGCTGCGACCTGATCATGGGCCCGACCTCTCCCTCGACCGCCTTCGTCCTGGGCGCCAAGACCGACGATCCGGTGCAGATGTACCTGAACGACATCTTCACCATCCCGGCGCCGCTGGCCGGGCTGCCGGGCCTGTCGATCCCCTGCGGCTTCGACGGCAAGGGGCTGCCCGTGGGCCTGCAGATCATGGGGAATTACTTCGCCGAGGCGAAGATGCTCGGCGCGGCGCACCGCTACCAGCAGGCGACCGACTGGCACCTGCGCGCACCGAAGGAGACGCCGCTATGAAGTGGGCCGCGGTCCTTTTCTGTTTTCTTTCCTTGCCGGTTTTTTCGCAGGGAACTGAAACGCGGGAGCTCATCGGTCAGCTTGGCGGGCGCGCGGCGCTGATCCACCTGTATGCGACCGAACAGCCCGACGGCGCGGCGCGGGTGACGGGCGAATACGTCATCCTGCCGACGCTGCAGCGGCGCTTCCTCGAGGGCGAGCGCAGCAAGCAGCTCGGCGTGACTTTCCTCAGGGAGGGCATTTCGGCGATTCTCTACGGCCGGCCGGAAACGGCCACGCTGCAGGGAACCTGGTCGGGGGGTGTGTTCAAGGGCGCCCGCTATGGCCCGGGCGGACAGCTGCGCGAGCAATTCGAATTCAACGAGAGCTTTCCCGCGATGGACGCCTACAACGCCACGGTGCGCTGCGAGACCGCGGAAGGACGCTACTCGGCCGCGCTGGCCTACGCGATTGAGGGCGGCAAACTGAAAATCATCGAGTGGCGATCGAAAGTATCGCCGGGCGAGCACTCCTGCAACGTGACGGGACTCGAGCAGCGACCTTACAACGGTGGTTTGCGCTTCGCCGCCGGGCGCTGCAGCGTTACGCTGCGCGATCTTGGCGAGGTAGTGCGCGTCTCCGCGGAAGACTGCGCGCAGATGTGCGGCTCGCAGGGCTATCTTGAACCGGTACTGATAGACCGCAGGGGCAATTGCCAGTTGCTGCGGCCGCAGCCGAAATAGAGACGCGGGCAATCACGTGACCTGGGAAATTGTCGTCGGCATCGAAACTCATGCGCAGCTGCTGACGAAGAGCAAGATTTTCTCCGGCGCCTCGATCGCGTTCGGCGCGGAGCCGAACACGCAAGCCTGCGAAGTGGACATCGCGCTTCCGGGCGTGCTGCCGGTGCTGAACGCACAAGCAGTCGAACTGGCGGTGCGCCTGGGGCTCGCGGTTGGCGGAAACATAAGCCGCAAGTCGATATTCGCGCGCAAGAACTATTTCTACCCCGATCTTCCCAAGGGTTACCAGATCAGCCAGTTCGAGATCCCGGTGGTGCAGGGCGGTTCGCTGAGAATCGTCTTGCCTGAAGGTGAAAAAACGATCCGCATCACCCGCGCGCACCTGGAGGAAGACGCCGGCAAGTCCCTGCATGAAGACTTTCAGGGCATGACCGGCATCGACTTCAATCGCGCCGGCACGCCGCTGCTCGAGATCGTCACCGAACCCGACATGCGCGGCGCCAAGGAAGCCGTCGCCTACGCGCGCGCGCTGCACTCGCTGGTGCGCTGGATCGGCATCTGCGACGGCAACATGCAGGAGGGCTCTTTCCGCTGCGACGCCAATGTCTCCGTGCGCAAGGCAGGCGACGACAAGCTCGGCACGCGCTGCGAGATCAAGAACCTGAACTCGTTCCGCTTCATGGAGCAGGCGATCGAGTTCGAAGCGAAACGGCAGATCGAGGTCCTCGAGGACGGAGGGTCTATCGAACAACAAACGCGCTTGTACGATCCCGACAAGAATGAAACGCGCTCGATGCGTTCGAAGGAAGACGCCCAGGATTACCGTTATTTTCCTGATCCGGACTTGCTGCCCCTGGTCATCACCGATGCCGACATCGAGCGGGTGCGAGCAGCCATGCCGGATCTGCCCGGCAGGAAATTCAGCCACTACACCGAGGAGCTGCGAATCCCGGCGGCGATTGCCGCGCAGCTGATTTCCAGCAAGGAGCAGGCCGATTTCTTCGATGCGGTGCTGCGCAACATGAAGATTTCACTGACGGACGACGCTGTCCGCCAGGCCGCGTTTTCGACCGCCGGCGAACTCGCTTCCTACATCAACGAAGCGGATCTGGATTTCTCCCGCAGTCCCGTGTCGCCCGAGCAACTCGCACTGCGCGAGGTGAGGGTTCTCGACGGAACAATTTCGGGCAAGGCCGCCAAGGAAGTCCTCGGGGCAATGTGGCAAGGCGAGGGTACCGCGGATCAGATCATCGAGAAACGCGGCCTGAAGCAGATCAGCGATTCGGGCGCGATCGAGAAGATCGTGGACGAGGTGCTGGCGGCGAACGCGAAGCAGGTGGAGGACTACCGCTCGGGCAAGGAGAAGGCCTTCAACTCGCTGGTCGGGCAGGTGATGAAGCGCAGCCAGGGCAAGGCGAACCCGGCGCAGGTGAACGAGATCCTGCGTCGCAAGCTGGCTACTTAGCCGCTCCCTTGGTGAGTTCGTTGTAGCGCTTCTTGTCTTCGTCGTAGCGCGCGTTGATCAGCGTGACTTCCTTGCCCTTGGCCGCCATCAGTTCTTCCTGGGTCTTGATGTCGAAATCCACGTTGCGGATGTCGTCGTTGAGCTTGGCCGGGGGCTTGTTCTTGCCCTGGAAAAACTCGAGTTCCTTCCTCAGGTCGCCCTGGCGCTTCCTTAGCGCGTCGATGCGCCGCTGGATCTCCTTAATCGCGACCTCGTTGTCCTGCAGCGCGCGCCCGCGCGAGCTGTCGATGTCCTTTTCGCTGGTATAGGTCGCGAGCAGCGCGCGGTTACGCCGGCCCTCTTCCTTGTTGACCACCTCGCGCTTCTTGCGGTCTTCCTCGTCCGCCGCCTTCTTTTCGCGCTCGGCCGTGGAGGCGGCCGCATCGAAGCGCTTGGTCACCATGCCCTGGGCGTTCAGTTGCTCGACCGGCATTCCCAGGCAGGCGGGCGGAATGCTCTGGCCGTAGTACTTCTTGCCGTCCTTGCCGACGCAGCGGTACGACTGCGCTTCGGCGGCGGCGGGCAGGGCGGCAATGGCGACGGCAATGGCGATACGCAGCATTCAATCCCCCGGGAGGCGGTGTCGGTAAGGATTTTAACGCGCCGCAGCCATCCGAGTTGACCTGCTAGAATCCGCCGCGCCACTTCAGCCCACGCCATGCACTCCGCAGACCCTGCCTTTATCGCCGATACGACCGCCAGGATGCTGCTGGAGGTCAAGGCGGTCCTGTTTTCCGAGGACAAGCCCTTCATTTTCACCTCCGGCTGGGCGAGCCCGGTCTACATCGACTGCCGCAAGCTGATCTTTTATCCGCGCATCCGCACGCAGCTGGTGGATTTCGCCGCCGCGACGCTCTCGCGCGACGCCGGCTTCGAGCAGTTCGACGTCATCGCCGGCGGCGAAACCGCGGGCATTCCCTACGCGGCCTGGATCGCCGATCGCTTCGGCCTGCCGATGCAGTACATCCGCAAGAAGCCCAAGGGCTTCGGCCGCAACGCGCAGATCGAGGGCGACATCCGCGACGGCGCGCGCACGCTGCTGGTGGAGGACCTCACCACCGACGGGCGCTCGAAGATCAATTTCTGCAAGGCGCTGCGCGAGGCGGGCGCCGTCGTCGACCACGTGTTCGTCAACTTCTACTACGACATCTTTCCCGAGTCGAAGAAGACGATGAGCGAACTCGGCGTGCGCCTGCACCATCTCGCCACCTGGTGGGACGTGCTGCGCGTGGTAAAGCAGGGCAAGTACCTCGCACCGGCGCAGATCGGGGAAGTCGAGAAATTCCTCAATTCCCCCGCCGAATGGTCGGCCGCGCACGGGGGCGCATCGAGCTTTCCTTCCTCTTGAAGGTAGTAACCCTGAACGTCAACGGCCTGCGGTCGGCGGCGAGAAAGGGTCTCTATCCCTGGCTTGCCGCGCAGAAAGCCGATGTCGTTTGCCTGCAGGAAGTGAAGGCGCACGAGGCGGACCTGGACGCCGGCATGCTGGCGCCGAAGGGCTATGCCGGGTTTTTCCACTGCGCCGAAAAGAAAGGCTATGCGGGTGTTGCGCTCTACTGCCGCCGCAAGCCCGACGCCGTGATCAAGGGGTTCGGCGTCAGGGAGTTCGACGACGAAGGCCGTTTCCTGGAAGCGAAATTCGGCAAGCTGTCGGTGATCTCGCTCTACCTGCCCTCCGGCTCCGCCGGCCCGCACCGCCAGGCGTCGAAGTTCCGCTTCCTGAAATCATTCCTCGTCCACTTGAAGAAACTCAAGGCGAGGGGCGACGAGATCATCCTGTGCGGCGACTGGAACATCGCGCACAAGGAAATCGACCTGAAGAACTGGCGCGGCAACCGCAAGAATTCCGGCTTCCTGCCCGAGGAGCGCGACTGGCTGACCGCGGTGTTCGACGAGGTCGGTTTCGTGGACGTGTTCCGGCGCCTGAACGCCAAGCCCGACCAGTACACCTGGTGGTCGAACCGCGGCCAGGCCTGGGCGAAGAACGTCGGCTGGCGCATCGACTACCAGATCGCCACCCCGGGCGTGGCGAAGACGGCGAAGCGCGAGTCGATCTACCTGAAGAAGCGCTTCAGCGACCACGCGCCGCTCAGCATCGACTACCGCTGGAAGCTAAACTGAATCAGTCGCTACGCGGTTGCGGGTGCGGCGGCGGTCGAGCCACCAGGCGAGCACCGGCAGTATGGCGAACCCCCCCGGCATCACGATGATCACGAGGTAGGGCGAGAGCTGGGAGATGCGCTTTAGATGGGCGCGGATCTCCGCCAGTTCCTCCGGCGTCCATTGCTGCTTGTTGCGCCGTCGCATCAGGATCGGCATCAGTCCGCGGACCTGGGACATCTCGCTAAGCAGGAACTTGCGCTCGCGCTCGGCGAGCTCGAACGCGCGCTTGACCGGGGCGAGCCCTTTCACGACGGATGCCTCGGCCTGCCGGAGGTCGCTGCGGCGCCCGCGGCAAAGCGCTGCCAGACGGGCAGCAGGCTCCGGTACATGCGATAGAACGACCAGCCCTTGACGATCCAGGCGATTGCGCGCCGCGGCCGGATCGCCGCCAGGGCCACGCCGCTTGCGATGGCGAACAAGGGGTGTTCCCTTGCTTCGTGCACCACGCGGCGCGCAACGTTGTAAACGGCAAGCGCCATGGAAGACGCGGCATCCAAAGGCACGAGCAGCCTGGCGACAGACTCGCGATCCGCCTGGGCGCGCGCCACCAGGCGCGTGCGACGCTCGGCAAGGGCGAGCAGCCTTGCGCGCATCATCAGGGTTGGCCCAGGGTATTGCGGTCGCGCTCGAGTTCGGCAAGCGTCGCGGCGAGCAGCGGCGGGCGCTCGCGCAGCAGTCGGCGGGCGATCAGCGCGGCGCCGGCGCCGACTGAAACAAACAGCGCGGCCAGCAGTCCTGCCGCGAGCAGGCGGTTGGAATCCCAGAAGAGGAGCACCACCAGCAGCGCAACGAATACGATCGCAATGCCGAGGAAGAACAGCGCCGCAAGGAGCCAGACCAGGATCTCGATCAGGCGCAGCCCTTGTTCTTCCACCTCGGCGGCGGCGAGCCGCGTGCGCGTTACCGCGTACGACAACAGCGTGCGCGCGATTTCCCTGACCGGGCCGAGCATGGCGTGAGCCCGTCTAGCTGGACGGGCGAAGCGTCAGCGGCGGCTGATGAGGACGCCGAGCACGAGGCCGGCCGCGGCGGCAACGCCCACCGCCTGCCAGGGGTTCTCGCGCACGTACTCGTCGGCCGCCTTGGCGGCCAGCTTGGATTTCTCCAGCAGCACGCGCTCGGCTTCGGTCAGCTTCACCTTGGCGGCGGCGAGCGAGGCCTGGATGCGCTCGCGCGCGGCGGAAACCTTTTCGCCCGCCTGCGAGGCGGTGGCGCGCAGCAGTTCCTCGGCATCGGCGACCACGACTTTCAGGTCGGCGACGAGCTTCGCTTTCGAGACGTCATTATTCGCGGTTTGGGTGTTCATTTACGGACATCCTGACGGTACTTGGGGGAGGGGGAGGCTACCGGTTTTTTCCCCTGCTGGCAACGGAAAATGCTGCGCTGCGTGAATGGCTGGTCATGGTGCGGGTAACATGGCGACCCGATGGCGCTCGCCGACTACGCCGCAGCGTTCCGCAGCCGGAAAATAGGCCTGCTGCTGCTGCTGGGCTTCGCCTCCGGCCTGCCCCTGGCGCTCACCGCGGGCACGCTGCAGGCTTGGCTCGCGGCCGAGAACGTCGACATCGTCGCCATCGGCTGGTTCGCCCTGGTCGGCCAGCCCTACACCTACAAATTCCTCTGGGCGCCGATCATGGACCGCTACGTGCCGCCCTTCCTCGGCCGGCGCCGCGGCTGGCTGCTGGTCACGCAATTGATGCTCGCCGCGGCGATCGCCTTCATGGGCACGCTCACGCCCGCCGACTCGGTCTGGCTGCTCGGGGCCACGGCGCTCGCGGTGGCGTTCCTCTCGGCCTCGCAGGACATCGTCTTCGATGCCTTGCGCACCGACTGGCTGGAGCCGAACGAACGCGGCGCTGGCGCGGCGGTGTCGGTGCTCGGCTACCGAATCGCGATGCTGGTGTCGGGCGCGGGCGTGCTGATCCTCGCCGACCAGTGGCTCGGCTGGCAAGCGGCCTACTGGCTGATGGCCGCTCTCATGGGCGTCGGCATGGTGGCCACCTGGTTCGTGATCGAACCGGAGATCAAGGGCGGCGCGCCGAAAACGCTGGATGCGGCGGTGGTGAAGCCGTTCGCGGAATTCTTCACGCGTGAAGGCGCGGTCGCGCTGCTTCTCCTGGTGGTGCTCTACAAGCTTGGCGATGCGTTCGCCGGCAACCTGACCACGACCTTCCTGCTGCGCGGCCCGGGCTTCTCGCTGACCGAGGTCGGCGCCCTGAACAAGGGCTTCGGCCTCGCCGCCACGATTCTCGGCGCGCTCGCCGGCGGCGCGCTGATGGCGAAGATGCGCCTGTACCGCGCGCTGCTCGTGTTCGGTGCCTTGCAGGCGTTCACCAACCTCGGCTTCATGCTGCTCGCCGCGAGCGGCAAGAGTTATGCGTTGATGGTGACCGTGATCGGCCTGGAGAACCTGTGCGGCGGCATGGGCACCGCTGCCTACGTCGCGCTGCTGATGGCGCTCTGCGACCGGCGTTTTTCCGCGACCCAGTACGCGCTGCTCTCCGCGCTTTCCGCGGTCGGCCGCGTCTATGTCGGACCGGCGGCGGGCTACCTCGTCGCCGGCTTCGGCTGGGTGCAGTTCTTCTTCTTCACCTTCCTCATCGCGCTGCCCGGCCTGGCGCTGCTGGTGTGGATGCGAAAGCGAATCGAACAACTGGACAACGGAAAGTAATGCGCTGTCGTTCCCGCGAAAGGGGGAACCCAATCAGGTTTTGGGCGGGAGGCGCTTGATAGTCCTGGTCGACTGTGCCATCTCTGCCATCGTTTCGATCCGCACCAGGCGCCGGTCGATGTCCCTCACCTCCACGCCGAGTTCGCGCACGGCGTCGGCGAGCCGCTTGATCTCTCCGCTCATCCGGAGAACTTCCTTGACGCCTTCGACAATCTGGTCGAACGCGGCCATCAGGCGGCCTTCCGTTCCCTGCGGCCCTTGCCTAGCTGGGCAAGGGTCGCTTGCGTCTCGGCCAGGGCCGCGCGCAGCGCTACCCGGCTTTCCTTGACCGAGCGTTGCAGTTCATCCGCAAGGGCCGAGAGCACCTGTTCGTCGGCGCCGGGTCTGAGGCCCTCGGCCGAGCGCCGCACCAGCTCGGCGACCGAAAGATCGAGCGCCTTCGCGCGATGCGCGAGCGCGCGCTTCTGCTCGGGCGTGACCAGGATGACGAGGCGTTCGGTCTTCATGTCAGGTTTCCCTCAATTCAAACATGCACATGCACATGGTAATGCCTGGTGCGGGCGCTTGCCAAGCGCCTGTTGCTTCTCGCATGCATCGTCCAACGCTGATCCACCGTCCCGGGTTGACCGCCCAGGCGTCAAGCCGGGCAGGCAAATTTCCGCCAGTCGGCGTCTCCCGCAGCGATCAGCCCGAGCTTCACGGTCGCCTCGCTCGGCGAGAGTTCCGGTAGCCACACGTCGTACCAGTTGCCCGAGGCGAACTTCGCTTTCGGCACGCCGCGCGGCGGACGACGAACCGTGCCGATGCGCAGGCCTTCGCCCCGCAACCTTGCTGTGCC
>JANNXB010000016.1:0-1978 GCA_031409355.1 Betaproteobacteria bacterium
GGGCGATATTCTCATCGGCAAGGACGTGGTGAACGATCTGCCGCCGATGGACCGCAATATCGCGATGGTGTTCCAGAATTACGCCCTGTATCCGCACAAGAGCGTGTACCAGAACATGGCTTTCGGCCTGCAGATGCGCAAATACCCGAAGGCCGAGATCGAGAAGCGGGTGCGCGACGCGGCCGATATCCTCGGCATCGGCCCGCTGCTCGAGCGCAAGCCCCGGCAGCTTTCCGGCGGGCAGCGCCAGCGCGTCGCCGTCGGACGCGCCATCGTGCGCCATCCGGAGGTGTTCCTGTTCGATGAGCCGCTTTCCAACCTCGATGCGCAACTGCGCGTGCAGATGCGCGTGGAACTTAAGCGCCTGCACGAGCGCCTGGAGACGACCGCCATCTACGTCACCCACGACCAGGTCGAGGCGATGACCCTCGGGGACCGCGTGGTGGTGATGAAGGACGGCTGGGTACAGCAGGTGGGCGAGCCGCTCGAGCTCTACGAGAAGCCCGCGAACAAGTTCGTCGCCGGCTTTATCGGTTCGCCGTCGATGAACTTCGTGGATGTAAGGATCAGCGATTCCGGCGGCGCCCTGTGGGCGGACGCCGAGGGCCTGCGTCTCAAGGTCCCGCCCCAGAAAGTGGAAGGTATGCGAGCCCACAGCGGCAAGCGGGCGACACTCGGCATGCGGCCCGAGGCGCTGCATCTGGCCAGCGGGGCCGATCACGCCGATTACAGCTTCGACACGGCCGTGGATGTGGTCGAGCCGCTCGGCAATGAAATTCTCATCAATTTCCGCGCTGGCGGCGCGGCGATGGTGACACGCGTGGATCCCTCGATACGCGTCAAGGCGCACCAGAACATCAGAGTAGCGATCGATCCGGCGCGCGTTCACTACTTCGACGAAACCAGCGGCGCAGCGATATAATTCGCGCCCTTCGCGGCAATTACTCAGGCAGGGGTCCGTGGCGATGGCAGGCAGACTTGCAGGGAAGACCGCGTTCATCACGGCCGCCGGCCAGGGCATCGGCCGCGGCGCGGCGCTCGCGTTCGCGCGCGAAGGTGCGCAGGTCTGGGCCACCGACATCAATGCCAATACGCTTGCCGATCTGGAAGGCAAGGATGGCATTCGAACGAGAGTCCTGGATGTACTGGACGAGGCTGCTGTCGGAAAAATCGCGGCGGAGGTCGGTCAGGTCGACATCCTGTTCAATTGCGCGGGCTACGTGCATCACGGCACGATCCTCGACTGCACGCTGAAGGACTGGGATTTCAGTTTCAACCTGAACGTGAAGTCCATGTACCTCGTGACCCGCGCCCTGCTGCCGGGGATGTTGAAAAAGGGCGGCGGTTCGATCATCAACATGTCCTCGATCGCCTCCAGCCTGAAAGGCCTGCCGAACCGCTTCGTCTACGGCGCCACCAAGGCGGCGGTCATAGGGCTCACCAAGGCGATCGCGGCCGACTACGTGAAGCAGGGCATCCGTTGCAATTGCATCGGCCCGGGCACGGTGGACACGCCCTCGCTCGGCGAGCGCATCAATGCTTTCGCCGACCCGGTCCAGGCGAAAAAGGATTTCATCGCGCGTCAGCCCATGGGGCGCCTGGGTTCGGTCGAGGACATCACGGGGATACTCGTGTTCCTCGCCTCCGACGAGGCAAAATTCGCAACCGGCAACATGTATTCGATAGACGGGGGAATGACGATATGAAGTTGTGCCGCTACGGCAAGAACGGCTTCGAGAAGCCGGGCCTCATCGATGCCGAAGGGCGTCTGCGCGATCTTTCCAAGGTGGTCGAGAACATCGGCCCCAAGGAGTTGGCGCCGCGCGGCCTGAAAATACTCGCCAAGATCAAGCCCGAGACCCTGGCGGTGGTCGCCAACGGTCCGCGCATGGGCGTTCCCTTCGTCGGCATCGGCAAGTTCGTCGCCATCGGCCTGAACTATTCCGACCATGCCAAGGAAGCCGGCATGCCGATCCCG
>JANNXB010000017.1:0-1723 GCA_031409355.1 Betaproteobacteria bacterium
GCATGGCGCGCAGCCGCGATGGCGGCGAGGCCGTTTAGCCGGTTGAACTCCCCTGCCAGGCCCCACTTCAGGCGGCCGATCGCTCTCCCCTGCCACGCAATCTCAGCCGCACCCTCGCGATCAGGTTCCCCGATCTCCCAACCGCCCGCCACCCCGAACTCTTCAATTGGTGTCCAGCATCCTTGGCCGAGAACGCGCTTAAGCGCCCCGTCTCTGCCGTTTACCACCAGCCGGCCTGAACTGGGGATGGTACGCACCAGATGGTGGAATTGACGCTCAATCGCTGCAAGATCGTCGAAGATGTCAGCATGATCGAACTCAAGATTGCTCAGAACAGCGGTCTTTGGCCGGTAATGCACGAATTTGGAGCGCTTATCGAAGAAGGCCGTGTCGTACTCGTCCGCTTCGATCACGAAGTGCACGGCCTCGGTGGACCGCGCCGAGACTTTGAGGTCGGGCGCCACCCCACCAATAAGGAAGCCAGGGTTCCGGCCGGCGCACATCAGTATCCACGCCAGCATCGATGAGGTGGTTGTTTTACCGTGGGTTCCGGCAACAGCCAGTACCCACTTACTTGCCAATATATGTTCCGCGAGCCACTGCGGGCCCGAGACGTAGCGATCGCCGCGATCCAGGACCGCTTCCATCAGCGGGTTGCCCCGGGTAACCACGTTTCCAACCACCCAAAGGTCCGGCGCCAGGCGCAGTTGGTCCGCACCGTAGCCTTCGATCAATTCGATGCCCAGCGCACGCAGCTGGTCGCTCATCGGCGGATAGACGTTCGCGTCGCAACCGGTGACGTGATATCCGGCCTGCTGCGCGATGGCCGCGATGCCGCCCATGAAAGTGCCGCAAACGCCAAGAATGTGGAGATGCACTGCGCGTGCTGCCGGACGGGGGAAGGCGGCGATTGTACGCGAGCGCTGCGCTATGATCGCCTGGATGGGTCGCAACGGCGCACGGCAAAACGGCATGCGGGCGCGCATCGCGGCGACCGCCGCGCGTCTCATGGCGGAAGACGGCATCGATGATTTCGCCCTCGCCAAGAAAAAGGCCGCGCGCGTCCTGGGTGCCGCCAATACCGAGGCCCTGCCCGGCAACGACGAGATCGAGGCGGAGCTGCGCGCCTATCTGGCGCTGTACCAGGCGGACGAGCATCCGGAGCGCATCGCGGAATTGCGCGCTCTGGCGCTAGATGCGATGCGCGCGCTAGAGCAGTTCAATCCCTACCTGACCGGACACGTGCTCGCGGGTATCGCCGGGCCGTACGCGGAAATCGAGCTGCAGCTGTTCCCGGAAAGCACCAAGGAAGTAGAGGTTTTTCTCATCGATCGCAACTTTCGGTATGAAGCCAGCGACGAGCGCCGTTACAGCGGCGACCGGGCGCGCGCCGTGGCGGTGATTTCCCTGGATTGGCAGGGCGTGCCGTTGCACTTGTCGGTGTTCGACCCGCGCGACGAGCGTTCGGCCATGAAAACCACGCCGGCCGGCCGGGTCACGGTGCGCGCCGGCATCGCCGAAGTGCGCGCCATGGTCGATCTCGGGCCGGACGAAGCGGTGGATGAAGCCAGGCCGGCGTGAAGCCTTGATCCTCGGCGCCGCTGGCGTAGCTGCGGCCGCGGCGGGATTCCTGGTCGGGCCGATTCTGATTCGTTCGACGAAGGAGGAGGGAGGGAATGCGGGCGGCAATGCCGCACTTCATTCGGCCACTTTCGTCGACCTC
>JANNXB010000018.1:0-7838 GCA_031409355.1 Betaproteobacteria bacterium
AGCAGCCAGCCGTGGCGCCGGAAATTGCGGATGATGTGGAAGTACTCGACGGTGCCCAAGCCGGGCAGCGACCAGTTGTAGTGGATGCCGCTGATCGCCTGCATGCGCCGGCCGTAGCGGTTCGACAGGCCCATGCGGTACACGCTCTTGGCGCGGCCGATGTTCGAGCTGCCGTACTGGCCGATCGGGATGGCGTCGTCGCCGGGCAGGCCGCAGGGCATGCTCGAGCCCCACAGCAGCTCATCGCCTATGGCGCGGGTGACGACCTGGTGGATCTGCGTCAGCTCGGCGAGCACCGCCTCGGCGCCGGGCAGCGCGCCGGTGATGAGCTCGAGCTGCGATTCGCTGAAGTCGGTGGTGATGTGCGGATGCGTTAGCGCCGAGCCCAGCGCGCGCTGGTGCGGCACGCTGGACAGGCGGCCATCGGGGCGCACGCGCAGCGATTCCTTCTCGATGCCGCAGCGCATACCCTTGAGTACGGCAGGGCCGGGAGCGTTCTTCATGGGGGGACGAATGATATTACGTTCTCGTTCGCTGGCGCACAGACCGCCGGTGCATGCGGCCCTAGCATGGCCGTATGAAACCCTTCTCGTTCTCCGAGTACTGCACCGAATGGATGCAATCGTTCCGGGCATTGGTCCCCGGCGGCGCGCATTCTGAACTGCCCAGGGAAGCGCAGGTCGCGGCCAACCAGAAGTGGGAAGACGAAGGCGGCAGCATAATGTCGGAGAAAAAGTAGGGCTATTTCTCGAGCAGTTCCCAGCGCTCGAGCTTCCTAAGCAGCAGTTCCTCGATCTCCGCGATGCGCTTCTGGTCGTCGCGCAAGACGTCTGGCGGCTGCTTGAAATACTCCGGCGCATGCATCTTCTCGCCCAGCACCTTCTGCTCGGCTTCTAGCGCGGCGATCTCTTTTGGCAGGGCCTCCAGTTCGCGCGATTCCCGGTAGGAAAGCTTCGCCTTCTTCTTTTCCCGGGTTTGAAATTCCGTTTTGGAAGAAGACTTTTCACCACTTGACGGCCTCTGCCGGAGCCAGTCGCTGTATCCCCCGACATACTCCTTCCATTTCCCATCGCCCTCGGCCGCGATCGTCTGCGTCACGATGTTGTCGAGGAAGGCGCGGTCGTGGCTGACGAGGAGCAGGGTCCCAGCGTAATCCTGCAGCGCGGCTTCCAGCAGCTCCAGCGATTCGATGTCCAGGTCGTTGGTCGGCTCATCCAGCACCAGCACGTTGGCCGGGCGCGCGAAGAGGCGCGCGAGCAGCAGCCGGTTGCGCTCGCCGCCCGAGAGCATGCGCACCGGCGACTGCGCGCGGCGCGGCGGGAAGAGGAAATTGCCGAGGTAGCTCATGACATGCATGCGGCCTGTCGGCAGTTCCACCCAGTCAGAACCAGGCGCGATGGTCTCGGCCACCGTCTTCTCCGGATCGAGCGCGTCGCGCATCTGGTCGAAGTACGCGACCTCGATCTTCGTGCCAAGGCGCACCGTGCCCGAATCCGGCTCCAGGGTGCCGAGGATCAGCTTGATGAGCGTGGTCTTGCCCGCGCCGTTCGGCCCGATGATGCCGATGCGGTCGCCCCGGGAAATGATGGCGGTTAGATCTTTTACTACCGGATTTCCGTCGAAAGACTTCGAAACATTCTCCAATTCAGCGACGATCTTTCCCGATCTCTGTGCGCTCCCCACCGCGAGCTTGACCTTGCCGGTACGCTCGCGCCGCGCCGCGCGTTCCTCGCGCAGGTGCTCCAGGCGCGTGACGCGGCCCTCGTTCCTCGTGCGCCGCGCCGCGATGCCCTTGCGGATCCAGATTTCCTCCTGCGCCCAGAAGCGGTCGAACTTGCGGTTGGCGACGGTCTCTGTGGCAAGGTCCTTTTCTTTCTGTTCCTGGTATTTACTGAAATTTCCGGGAAAGCTTTTCAGCAATCCCCTGTCCAATTCCAGTATCCGTGTCGCAATACGGTCGAGGAAGGCGCGGTCGTGGGTGATGACGATTACTGATGGATGTTTTATTACCAAACCTTCCAAAACCAAAATGCCATCTACATCCAGGTGGTTGGTGGGCTCGTCCAGCAGCAGCAGGTCGGGTTCCTGCGCGAAGGCAAGCGCCAACGCGGCGCGCTTGCGTTCGCCGCCGGACATGGTCGCCGGGTCGGTATCCGGGTCCAGCTTGAAGCGATGCTGGTATTCCTCCAGCTTATGTTTTTGTATTTCTTCAGAAAACAAAACAACAGGTTCTTGCGGCACGAAGGCGATGCGCAGCCCTGAATTGCGCCGCAGCTCGCCATCGTCCAGCGCCACCGTGCCGGCAATGATGCCCAGCAGCGACGATTTGCCGGTGCCGTTGCGCCCGATCAGCCCTATGCGCTCGCCCGCATCCATCGCGAACGAGGCGCGATCGAGGAGGGGCAGTTCGCCGTAGGCGAGTTCGGCGTTGGCGAGGGTGAGGAGCGGCATGGCGGGGCGGAATATACAGGGTGGCGTGAGAAAATCGGGGTCAGAGCCCGATATTTGCGATGACTGAATCCGGCGCCACCTTTTCGCCCTGCCGCCGCTGGCGCTACTTGCTGTGGCGGCGCTGGGACGCGTCAAAGCCGGTCGCGAACTTTCTCATGCTCAATCCGAGCACCGCGGATGAGTTCAAGCTCGATCCGACGTGTTCCCGGGCGCGCGACTATGCGGAGCGCTGGGGCTACGGAGGTCTGGTTGTCACGAATGTCTTCGGGTGGCGGGCCACGGACCCCAAAGAGATGAGGTCAATCGAAGATCCGGTCGGGCCGGGGAACGATGCTGCAATCCTTCGGGCCGCCAGGGAAGCAGATCTCGTCGTTTGTGCCTGGGGGAATCATGGCCTGCACCAGGAAAGATCGAAACAGATCAGAAATCTGCTCAAAGGCCGCAAGCTCCACGCCCTGCGGCTGAACGCCAACGGCGAACCCGCGCACCCGCTCTACCTGCCGGGAAAGCTGAAGCCTATTTCCTGGGGGGCTCCACCAGCGGCATGACGCTGTCGTGGTAAGAGCTGGGCTTGCGGCTGCGCACGAACCGCAGGATGCCGTGCACGGCCACGGCCGCGAGCGTGAGCGCCCCGATGGAGGCCGCGAGCATGTGTTCGTCCGTCGCCGGCGGGTCCAGGAAGACCGGCAATCCGATGAGCAGGGCCAGCGCGATGCCGGCCTGGGCGAGATAAATCATCGGCCTTGCCCTATCCCACGCCCAGCAGCTCCACTTCGAAGATCAGCGTCGCGTTTGCGGGGATCACGCCGCCGGCGCCGCGTGAACCGTAGCCGAGCTCGGGCGGGATCGTGAGGGTCCTGCTGCCGCCGATCTTCATGCCCTGCACGCCTTCGTCCCAGCCCTTGATGACCTGGCCGCCACCGAGCGCAAAGCCGAAGGGCGTGCCGCGATCCTTGCTGGAATCGAACTTCTTGCCGCGCTCGCCGCCGTAGAAGAGCCAGCCGGTGTAGTGCACGGACACGTCCTGGCCGGCGACGGCGGTCTTGCCGGTGCCGACGACGGTGTCGTTGATGATCAGGCCGCTGGGAGTAGTGGTGGCGGGCATCTGCGTATTCCTCGTTGATTAAAGGCGGCATTTTATAGCCTTGTTTCTCCTTGAATCGCCCACACCTTATGGAAGGACAGGTATGCCCGCATAGGCAACAAGGAGAATCCGTGGATTTCTGGCGTAAGAAGAAAGACGAAGTCATTGAAGCCGCCGACGCTGGACCAGAGACTTCGGGCCCGGCGCACAGCCGCTCGACGGCGCTCGCCGTGCGTCCGATCCCCGAGGACGCGCTGATCCTGGTGCCGCTGCGCAACGCGGTGCTGTTCCCGGGCGTGATATCGCCGATCACCGTCGGCAGGTCCTCGTCGGTGGGCGCGGTGAGCGAGGCCATGCGCAACCAGCTCAGGGTCGGCTTCGTCCTGCAGCGCGATCCGACCACCAACAGCGTGGAACCGAAAGACCTTTACCGCGTCGGAACGGCTGGCCAGGTGGTGCGCTACGCCAGCCAGCCGGGTGGCGCCAATCACCTCATGGTGCAGGGCGAGCGGCGTTTCCGCGTGCTCGAGTTCCTCGAGGGCTGGCCGTTCCTGGTCGCGAGCGTGGCGTGGATCCCGGAAGCCACTGGTGCTGGCGCGGATATCGAAGCGCGCTTCCTGCAGCTCAAATCGCAGGCGGCCGAAGCCATCACCCTGCTGCCGAACACGCCCGACGAACTCGCCGAGGTGGTGCAGGCGATCGATTCGCCGAGCCAGCTCGCCGACATGGTCGCGAACCTGCTCGACATCAGGAACGAGGAAAAGCAGGACCTGCTGGAGACCGTCGACCTCGCGCGGCGCATGGACAAGGTGCTGTCATTCCTCGCCAAGCGCGTGGAAGTGCTGCGCCTGTCGAAGGAAATCGGCGACAAGACGCGCAAGGAATTCGACGGCAAGCAGCGCGAGCACGTGCTGCGCGAGCAGATGCGCCAGATCCAGAAGGAGCTGGGCGACGACGAGGACACGGCGGCCGAGACCGAGGACCTGAAGAAGGCCATCGACGCCGCCGGCTTCCCCGAGGACGTGCTGAAGAACGTGAAGAAGGAATTCAAGCGCCTCGCGCGCATGGGCGAGAGCTCGGGCGAAGCCTCGATGCTGAGGACCTGGCTCGAGTGGATGACCGAACTGCCCTGGGTTGCTTCTCCTCAAAAAGAGATAAATATCCAGGAAGCACGGGCAATCCTGGACGAGGACCACTTCGGCCTGGAGAAAATCAAGCGCCGGATCCTCGAATACCTGGCCGTGCGCAAGCTCAACCCGGAAGGCAAGAGCCCGATCCTGTGCTTCGTCGGCCCGCCGGGGGTCGGCAAGACCTCGCTCGGCCAATCCATCGCGCGCGCCACCGGCCGCAAGTTCCAGCGCGTCGCGCTCGGCGGCACGCACGACGAAGCCGAGATCCGCGGCCACCGCCGCACCTACATCGGCGCCATGCCCGGCAACATCATCGCGGCCCTGAAGCGCGCGGGCACCAGCTCGGGCGTGCTGATGCTGGACGAAATCGACAAGCTCGGCGCGGGCGGCTTCCACGGCGACCCGTCCTCCGCGCTGCTAGAAGTGCTCGATCCGGAGCAGAACAGCAAGTTCCGCGACAACTACCTCGGCGTGGACTTCGACCTGTCGCGCGTGATGTTCATCGCCACCGCGAACCAGCTCGACACCATCCCGGGCCCCTTGCGCGACCGCATGGAGATCATCCAGCTGCCGGGCTACACCGAGGGCGAGAAGCTCGAGATCGCGAAGAAATACCTGGTGAAGCGCCAGTTCGAAACCAATGGCCTGCAGGCGGGCCAGGTCGAACTGAATGAAGGCACCTTGCGCAGCCTGATCGGGGATTACACGCGCGAGGCCGGCGTGCGCAGCCTCGAACGGCAGATCGGCTCCGTCCTGCGCAACGCGGCGATGAAGATCGCCGAGGGCGTGGAAACGCCGATCGTCATCGGTTCGGACGAGCTGCACGCCATCCTCGGCGCGAAGAAGTTCGAGAACGAGGTCGCGTTGCGTACCAGCACTCCCGGTGTTGCGACCGGCCTCGCCTGGACGCCCGTCGGCGGCGACATCCTCTTTATCGAGGCGTCGAAGACCCCGGGCACCGGCAAGCTCATCCTCACCGGCCAGCTCGGCGACGAGATGAAGGAGTCCGCCCAAGCCGCGCTCACCGTGACCAAAGGCATCCTAAACGAAGCCTTCGACAAGTGGGACATCCACGTCCACGTGCCGGCAGGTGCGACGCCCAAGGACGGGCCGAGTGCAGGAGTCGCCATGACCTTGGCCCTTGTGTCTTTATTTTCGAACAAGAGCATAAGAGCCGATGTCGCCATGACTGGCGAGATCTCCCTCCGCGGCCTCGTCATGCCCATCGGCGGCCTGAAAGAAAAGTCGCTGGCCGCCCTGCGCGCCGGCATCAAGACGGTGATGGTCCCGAAGAGGAACGAGAAAGACCTCGAAGACATCCCCGCCGACGCCAAGGCAAAGCTCGAGTTCGTCTTCGTCGAGAGGATAGAGGACGCGATCCGCACCGCGATCGGCGAGCTATCCCTGCTGGACGAAAAGAAAGCTGCCTGAAATCGGGGTCAGAGCCCGATTTCAGGACCAGTCGATAAGTTCGAAGCGCTTGCCGTTGGCCAGGCGAAACGTCGAGAAATCGGAAACGTCCACCGTCAGGATCTTCCGTATCCCTGATCGCTCGGCGAGCCAGACCAGCGAGGCGTCCGCGAAATCGACCTCCCGGTCGCCGCACTTCCCGATCGTCGCGGCGAGGTCCGGATAGCTAAGGACAGGTACTTCGACAACGGCAAGCCTGGGGCCGACGAAATTGAGCAGGCCTATGCGCGCGTCAGCCGAGAGGAAATGGCAAGCCTCTACTATGACTGCGGACGTGGTGATGAGCTGTCCAGGAAAACGTTTTGAAAATGCAGTGGCACCATGATGGCGTAGGTCAGAGCGGCGGCCTGCTGCGATGAAGAATCCTGCGTCGGCAATCAGCCTTTCCACAACCTACTTCCTTCGGCCCGCCTTCAGCCATCGCTTGGCGCGGCTCGCAACAGCACCTGGCGTGGTATCGCTGCCAATGAACTTGCTAAAAAATGGATCCTCGCTCAACGGCACCGCCTTTGGATCCAGCAATTGCTCAAGCGCCTGCTTCACCGCCTCACTCTTGGTGATCTTCTTGGCGACGCAATAGTCGGCGAGCTTTTGCTCGACGCGGGGCGAGAGGCGCACGGAAATCGGCATGAATCGATTGTATTACAAATATGGTTAATATGTAATACACGGGAATTTCCAAAGCTCCAGGGAATCATAGTGAAATCGGGGGAAATCGGGGTCAGAGCCCGATTTCAGGACAGGTCGATAAATTTGACACGTCGGCCGCGGATTGGAACTTCATTTCTGAAGATCAACGGGCAAACCGTTGACCGGCTAGCCTTTGCGCGTGCCACTCATTCATGTAGGACGGACAAAGAGATATAACTGGCTCCCGGCCGTCCATTGAACACACGATAGGTGCAAGGTAGGCTCACGAGTAGATGAGCCAAACCGAGGAGCTGTTCCTACTCGCGGGAACCTGGACGCTCGTTGCTGTCTTTATTGCGCGCTTCATTCCGAGCTGGCCTGGGCGCATCGCCTTCTTCGTACTCGGCGTCGGACTCCCGTTCTGGGAGTTGCCTTATGGCTACTACAACTTTCAGCAACTTTGTCGCGAGAATCTAGATCTGAAGGTAGTTGAAAAAATTGCGCCTCAGGAGAGCGTTTGTGCCGACCACCCTTACGTGACTTTGCACAACGAACTTCTTCGATCTGGATTTAAAGTCGTCGAAACGCGCGATAAGGCTGGCGAGATTCGAAAGTTCGTGGTCCACGCAGGTGGAAAGGTGGAGGAGACAAAGCAGAAAGAACTTGTGAGTCGCTACTGCTTGACGTTCACCAGCAACATTCGGCTCCCATGGCGCATACAGCGTCACGATCAACTAGTAGTGCGCGCACATGATCGCAGCATTGTTGCTAGCCAGAGCGATTTTTCTTGGGCAGGAATGTGGTGGCAAGAAAGCGTGCGACCAGTATTTGGTCGTGGTGGTGACTGCTCTGACAGCAAGAATCGTTCTATCTTGGCGCTTCGATATGGCGCAAGTTAGGCGGAGGCAATGACCAGAACAGCAATTGATTGGGCGCGTTGGAGCCTTACGGCGCAGGGAGCGTATGCGCTTTTCGGCTCTCCGAGAGCTCCAGAGAGTGCGCTAAGTAATCCTGGGACCGGGGATTTCGCCACATCTGAAACGAACAGATTTCTAGGGGTATCTCTTGATCCT
>JANNXB010000019.1:0-3163 GCA_031409355.1 Betaproteobacteria bacterium
TTGTTCCAGGCTCGTCTTCGGGGACCAGCCGAGTTTCGCCTTGGCCTTCGCGGCGCTGCCCAGCACGGCGTCCACCTCGGCGCGGCGGAACAGCGCGGGGTCCACCTCGACATGTTTTTCGTAGTCCAGCCCGGCATGGGAGAACGCGATGCGGCAGAAATCCCGCACCGAGGCGTTGTGCCCGGTCGCGATCACGTAGTCGTCGGCTTCATCCTGCTGCAGCATGCGCCACATCGCCTCGACGTAATCACCGGCATAGCCCCAATCGCGCTTGGCGTCGAGGTTGCCGAGGTTCAATTTATCCTGCCGTCCGAGCTTGATACGCGCCACGCCCGCGCTAATCTTGCGCGTCACGAACTCCGGGCCGCGCAGCGGCGATTCGTGGTTGAAGAGAATTCCGCTGGAAGCATGCAGGCCATGGCTTTCGCGGTAGTTCACCGTCAGCCAGTGGCCGAACGCCTTTGCCACGCCGTAGGGGCTGCGCGGATGAAAGGGCGTGGACTCGTCCTGCACCGGTGCCTGCACCCGGCCAAACACCTCGCTGGAGGTGGCCTGGTAGAAACGTATTTTCGCGTCGCTGCAGCGGATCGCCTCAAGCACGTTGGTGACCGCCATGCCGGATACCTGCACCGTCACCGACGGCAGGTCCCAGGATTTGTCGACGAAGCTCTGCGCCGCGAGATTGTAGAGCTCGGTCGGCTGCGCAATTTCTATGGCCCGCAGCAGCGACGACAGGTCGGTGACATCGCCCACCAGCAGCTGCACACCCGCGTCCGCACGCAGCTCCCGCAGGCGCCAGAGCGCGTCGCTGCCGCGCCGCGCCACCAGCCCGAAGACCTGGTAGCCCTTGTCGAGCAGGAGACGGGCGAGATAGGCGCCGTCCTGGCCGGTGACGCCCGTGATCAGGGCTCGCTTGGCGGAGGCCGGGCTAAGTTTTTCCAAGGTACCAATCCACCGTTTTGCGCATCCCCGATTCGAAGCTTTCCCGCGGCCGCCAGCCGAGTTCACGCTCTATTTTCGCGGCGTCCATCGCATAGCGGCGGTCGTGGCCCGGGCGGTCCTTGACCCGCGCGATCAGGTCCGCGTGGCGCCCATTTATTCTCGGCCGCGCCGCATCGAGCATGGCGCAGAGCGTCTTCACCACCTCGATATTGGTCTTCTCGCTCGCACCGCCGATATTGTAGGTCTCCCCCACGCGCCCCTTGTCCAGCACGGCCCTGATCGCATCGCAATGGTCCGCGACGTAAAGCCAGTCGCGCACATTGAGGCCGTCGCCATAGACCGGCAGCGGCTTTTCCGCCAGCGCGTTGGTGATCATGAGCGGGATCAGTTTCTCCGGATATTGGCGCGGGCCGTAGTTGTTAGAGCAGTTGGTGGTCAGCACCGGCAGCCCGTATGTGTGGTGATAGGCGCGCACCAGATGGTCGGAGGCGGCCTTCGACGCCGCATACGGGCTGTTCGGCGCATAGGGATGAGTCTCTGTGAACGCGGGGTCGGCAAGCCCGAGCGAACCGTAGACCTCGTCGGTGGAGACATGAAGGAAACGGAAGCGCTCCTTGTCGGCTGATGCAAGTGCTCCCCACCAGGCCCGCGTCTCCTCCAGCAGGCAGAACGTCCCCACCACGTTGGTCTGGATGAACTCCGCCGGACCCTCGATCGAACGGTCGACGTGACTCTCGGCGGCGAAATGCACGATCGCACGCGGCCGATGCTCCGTAAGCAAGCGCCGCAGCAGCGCCCGGTCCGCGATATCTCCCTTCACAAAACTGTGGCGCGCGTCCCCTGCAAGGGACGCCAGGTTCTCCAGATTGCCGGCGTAAGTGAGCTTATCGAGATTGACGATTACCTCGCCCGTGGCGGCGATCGTCGACAGGACAAAATTGGCGCCGATGAATCCCGCGCCGCCGGTGACAAGAAGCATAGGGCGATTATCTCATTGTGAAGGCGAATACTCCGGGATCCAAGCCTTGAGCCGGGCGCGCACCGCATCGGGCGATACGCCGGCGGAGGAGGCGGCTGATAACCATGCCAGGACGTCTTCAGGCAACTCTCCGTTCTCCGGGGTGCGCGCACGCGCAACGCGCAATTTCGGGTGCGGCGTGGGCAGCGTGGTCTCGTCATCGACCAGAACCTCCTCGAACAGCTTCTCGCCGGGCCGCAGTCCGGAATACTCGATGCGGATATCCTGCTCGCTGAAACCCGAGAGCCGGATCATCTGGCGCGCCAGATCGGCAATCTTCACGGGCTCGCCCATGTCGAGGATGTAGATGTCGCCGCCATTGCCCAGTTGCGCGGCCTGCAGCACGAGCTGCGCGGCCTCGGGGATCGACATGAAGTACCGCTCGATGTCGGGGTGTGTGACGCTCACCGGACCGCCGCGCGCGATCTGTTCGCGAAAGCGCGGAATCACGCTGCCGGTCGACCCCAGCACGTTGCCAAAGCGCACCATCACGAAGCGGGTCTCGGCACGCGGCTGCAGCGCCTGGCACAACATCTCCGCAAGACGTTTCGAGGCGCCCATTACGTTGGTCGGATTTACCGCCTTGTCGGTCGAAACAAGAACGTAGGTCCGCGTACCCGCGGCCTGGGCCGCGCGCGCGGTGACGATGGTGGACAGCGCGTTATTGGCGACTGCCTGGAACGCGTTGTCCCTTTCCATCAACGGCACGTGCTTGTAGGCCGCGGCATGGAACACCACCTCCGGCGCGTGGCGCGTGAACACCTCTCGCACCCGCGCCTCGTCCTTTGCGTCCCCGATCGCGGCGATCACCGGAATTTCCGGGTGCCGGTCGCGGAACTCCTGTTCGATCAGGTACAACGCGTACTCGGAGTTCTCGAGCAGCACCAGGCGCGCGGGCGCAAAGCGCGCGATCTGCCGGCACAGCTCTGAACCGATCGAGCCGCCGGCGCCGGTTACCAGCACCGTCTTGCCCTTGAGCAAGCCGCTCAACTGCGCATCGTCCAGCTGCACCGAGTCGCGCCCGAGCAGATCGTCGAGTTCCACTTCCCGCAGCTGCGAAACGCTGACTTTGCCCGAAACGATGTCGGCATAGGCCGGCACGGTCATGACGCGCAGTCCGGCCTCCTGGCAAAGATCGAGCGCGCGCTTGCGCGCCGCATGCGCGGCGCCGGGCATGGCGATGATCGCCTGCGTTATGCCCAT
>JANNXB010000020.1:0-1546 GCA_031409355.1 Betaproteobacteria bacterium
CCCGCTTCACGATCCGCTGCGAAGGCGTCTTCAACGCCAGCCCGTGGGTGTTGCGCACGGCGCTCGTCGGCGTGCGGCGCAATGGCGCCGTCGAGCCGGTGCTGTGCGTGGAGCTGGAAGCGGCGGCGCGCGGACAATCGGAGGACGCCATTCGCGCAGAGCTTCGCGAGCTGGGTTCCAGGAATGCGGAAACGCGAGACATAAACACGTTCCTGTTCCACCCAGCGTTTCCCGTAGACGTGCGCCACAACGCGAAGATTTTCCGCGAGAAGCTCGCGCTCTGGGCATCGAGGCAGCTGCAATGAAGGCGCTGGTCACCGGCGGCGGCGGTTTTCTCGGCCAGGCGATCGTGCGGGGGCTGCGCAAGCGCGGCGCCGAAGTCCGCAGTTTCTCGCGCCATGCGCACGGCGCCCTGGACGCGCTGGGCGTCGAGCAGCGCGCGGGCGACCTGGTTGATTCCGCCGCCGTCGCTTCGGCGGTGCAAGGCTGCGACGTCGTGTTCCACGTTGCCGCCAAGCCCGGCATCTGGGGCGACTACGAGGAGTACCACCGGCCGAACGTCCTCGGCACGCAGAACGTGATCGCCGCCTGCCGCGCCCGTGGGGTACACCGGCTCGTCTACACCAGCTCGCCCAGCGTCGTGTTCGACGGCCGCGACATGGAGGGCGTGGATGAGTCCCTTCCCTATCCGGCCAGCTTCGAAGCCCACTATCCGAAGACGAAAGCCATGGCCGAGCGGCTGGTGCGCGAGGCGAACGATGCGCGACTCGCCACGGTAAGCCTGCGGCCGCACCTGATCTGGGGGCCGGGCGACAACCACCTGCTGCCGCGCCTAGTTGCGCGCGCGCGCGCGGGCCAGCTCGCGCGCATTGGTTCGCGCCCGAACCTGATCGATACTGTGCACGTGGACAACGCCGCCGACGCCCACCTGCTCGCGGCAGAGCGCCTCGCGCCGGGTGCGCCCATCGCGGGCAAGGTCTACTTCATCTCGCAGGGAGAGCCGGTGCCGATGTGGGAAATGGTGAACCGCCTGCTGCTCGCGGCCGGCGCCCCGCCCGTCACGCGGACGGTCCCGGTCTGGCTGGCGCTGGCGCTGGCGTGGGTCTTCGAGACGAAGCACAAGGCCACTGGCGATCCGCGCGAACCGCGCCTGACGCGCTTCGTCGTGCACGAAATGTCCACCGCGCACTGGTTCGACATCTCGGCGGCGCGGCGCGACCTGGGCTACGCGCCCGCGATCTCCATCGCCGCGGGCCTGGAACAGCTGCGCCTCGCCATGAAGAACCCATGAGCATCCAGTCACTCACCCTGCGGCACGGAGCGATCGAGCGGCGGATGGTCTTCGCGTCGGCGGATGCGATGCCGGCCGATGAGTTCCTGAGCGAGGGCGAGAAAGAACAGGCCGAGGGTTTTCAGTTCGCCGCGAAGAAGCAGGGCTTCCTGCTTGGCCGGCTCGCCGCCAAGCGCGCGCTGGGCGCGCTCATGGACGAGCCGGACCTGCGGCAGATCGGGATTCGCGCCGGCGTCTACGGCCAGCCTCTGGTGC
>JANNXB010000021.1:0-1542 GCA_031409355.1 Betaproteobacteria bacterium
AGCAGCGACATGACGTCGTGCCGCTCGAGATACGTGGTATCCGGCAGCACCAGGTCCGCGAACAGCGTGGTTTCGGATTCGAAGGCATCGCAGACGACGAGGAACGGAATCTTGTACTCCCCATCCGCGTCCTTGTCGTTCAGCATGCGGCGCGCGTCGCCCGGGTTCATGCTCGAATTCCAGGCCATGTTGGCCATGAAGATCATGAGCGTGTCGATGCGATACGGATCGCCGCGCCAGGCGTTGGCGATCACGTTGTGCATCATGCCGTGCACCGCCAGCGGGTACTCCCAGGAGAAGGCCTTGTCGATGCGCACCGGCGTGCCGTCGGCATCGATGAACAGGTCTTCGGGGCCCGCCGGGAAGCCGAGCGGCGCGCCCGCGAGCGGCGTGTTCGGTTTCACCGCCTCGGGGCTGTTCGGGATGCGCGCATAGACCGGCGGCGTGCCGCGCGGGAAGGGCGCCTTGTGGCGGAACCCGCCGGGCCGGTCGATCGTGCCAAGCAGCGTCATGAGGATGGACAACGCGCGCACCGTCTGGAAGCCGTTGGAATGCGCCGCGAGACCGCGCATCGCGTGGAAGGCCACCGGATTGCCGCGCACGCTGGCGTGCTTTTTCCCCCAGCTGTCGGTCCAGGCGATCGGCAGCTCGAAGCTCGCGTCGCGTGCCGTGGTGCCGAGTTCGCGCGCCAGCGCCCGGATCCTGTCGGCCGCGATGCCGGTGATCTCCGCGGCCCACTCCGGCGTGCACTCGCGCAGGCGTTCGCGCAGCAGCTCGAACGCCGGCTTGACGCGCGTGCCGTCTGCGAGACGGAATTCCCCCTCGAGGCAGGGATCCGACCCCTCGCTGTGATTCACCACCGCGCGGCCGCTGTGCCGGTCCCACCAGAGCTGGTCGTGGCGGCGGAACGGGTTCTTGCGCGCATCGTCCTTGCCGCAGACGAACAGTCCTTCCTCTTCTCCGCCCTGCTCCATGTTCACCAGGTAGCCGGCGTTGGTGTAGCGCTCGAGGAACTCGCGGTCGCACAGGTCGAGGCGCACCAGCTCGCCGCACAGCGCCATCAGCAGCGCGCCGTCGGTACCCGGCCGGATCGGGATCCATTCGTCCGCGATCGCGGAGTAGCCGGTGCGCACCGGATTGACCGAGATGAAGCGGCCTCCGCCGCGCTTGAATTTCGACAGCGCGATCTTGAGCGGATTGGAATGGTGGTCTTCGGCCGTGCCGATCATGACGAACAGCTTTGCGCGATCCAGGTCGGGGCCGCCGAACTCCCAGAACGAGCCGCCGATGGTGTAGATCATCCCGGCGGCCATGTTCACCGAGCAGAAGCCGCCGTGCGCGGCGTAATTCGGCGTGCCGAACTGGCGCGCGAACAGGCCCGTGAGCGCCTGCATCTGGTCGCGGCCGGTGAAGAAGGCGAACTTCTTGGGGTCTTCCGCCCTTATTTTCCTCAATCTTTGTTCAAGAACGGAAAACGCTTCCTCCCAGGAGATGGGCTCGAACTCGCCTGCCCCCCTTTCCGCTCCCTGTTTTCTTTTCAAG
>JANNXB010000022.1:0-2159 GCA_031409355.1 Betaproteobacteria bacterium
GAAGGAATCCGCCGAGGCAGGCTCCGAACTCGCGCGCCGCATGGCCGCGGTCGGCAATTGGCCGAAGCTCAACCAGATGCGCGAGCAGGCCTTCTATGCGGATGCCGCGGCGCAGCTGGCGCGCGCCAGGCACGCGGCCCAGGCCGAGCGGGAGCGACTGGCGCGGCTGATGGGTCTGTGGGGCGAGGACCTCGCGTTCAGGTTGCCCGAGCGGCTGCCGGATCTTCCGGCCACGCCGCGCGAAGGCGGCGAGCTGGAAGCGCGTGCCATGGAGCAGCGCCTCGATGTTCGGGCAGCAAAGCGCGAAACCGAGTGGGTCGCCGACTCGCTCGGCCTCACCAAGGCGACACGTTTCATCAATGCCATCGAACTGGGCCGGGCGCGCACCAAGGAAGGCCAGGATCCGTTCGCCTCTGGTTACGTGGTCGGCATCGAGATCCCGATCTTCGATTGGGGCACGGCGCGCATTGCGCGAGCGGAAGCGACCTACATGCAGGCGGCGCATCGCCTCGCGGAGGCCGCGATCAATGCGCGCTCTGAAGTGCGTGAGGCCTACGGCGCTTACCGCACGAACTTCGACCTGGCCCGGCACTACCGCGACGAAGTCGTGCCGTTGAGAAAACGCATCTCGGAGGAGGTCCTGCTGCGCTACAACGGCATGCTGACGGGCGTTTTCGAGCTGCTCGCCGATTCGCGCGAACAGATTTCCGCGGTGAATGCGTATCTGGGCGCCTTGCGCGATTTCTGGATCGCAGATGTCGAATTGCAGGCGAGCTTGTCGGGCCGGGCCGGGAGCACGACGGCCAAGGGACCCGAGTCATCCACGCCGGCGCTCGGCGGCCGCGGCCACTGATTGAGGACAAGGATCATGACAACACGAAGAAAGTTTCTGACGACAGCGGGCGCCGCGATGCTCGGCGCCGCGGCGGTGAGCCGCGCGGCGCAAGGCGCGGTACCCGAAGCACCGAGCATGGACAAGCCCGCCACCCAGCCGCCGCTCGCCCCCCCGAGTGGGCGCCCGTACAACCCGGTGGTGACGCTGAACGGCTGGACGCTGCCCTGGCGCATGAAGAATGGCGTCAAGGAGTTTCATCTGATCGCCGAGCCGGTGGTGCGCGAGATCGCGCCCGGCATGAAAGCGCATTTGTGGGGTTACAACGGCCAGTCGCCCGGGCCGACCATCGAGGTCGTGGAGGGCGACAAAGTACGCCTCTTTGTCACCAACAAACTGCCCGAGCACACCACCATTCACTGGCACGGACAGCGGCTGCCGAACGGCATGGATGGCGTGGGCGGTCTCAATCAGCCGCAGATCCCGGTCGGCAAGACCTACGTGTACGAGTTCACCGCCAAGCGGCCGGGGACGTTCATGTACCACCCGCACGCCGACGAGATGACGCAGATGGCGATGGGCATGATGGGCTTCTGGGTCACGCATCCCAAGGATCCGCGCTCCATGCGCGTGGACCGCGACTTCGTGTTCCTGCTCAATGCCTACGACATCGATCCCGGCAGCTACACCCCCAAGGTGAACACGATGCTCGATTTCAATCTCTGGACCTGGAATTCACGCGCCTTCCCCGGCATCGACCCGCTGGTCTGCCGCCTTGGCGACAAGGTGCGCATCCGCATCGGCAACCTGACGATGACCAACCACCCGATCCACCTTCACGGCCATGAGTTCGTCGTCACTGGGACTGATGGTGGCCCGACTGCGCCGGGTTCGCGCTGGCCGGAGGTTACCGCCGATATCGCCGTCGGTCAGATGCGCGACATCGAATTCGATGCCACCGATGCAGGCGACTGGGCGTTCCACTGCCACAAGTCGCACCACACCATGAACCCCATGGGTCACCAGGTGCCGAACATGATCGGCATCGACCATCGCGGTGTAGCCGAGAAGATCCTGCGACTGATACCGGATTACATGGTGATGGGCGAGCGTGGCATGGCCGATATGGGAGAAATGGAGATGCCCCTGCCCGACAATACGCTGCCGATGATGACCGGCACCGGTCCTTTCGGCGCCATCGAGATGGGCGGCATGTTCACCACCGTGAAGATCCGGCAAGGACTGGCGCGAAACGACTACAAGGATCCGGGTTGGTACAAGCACCCGGCGGGCACCGTTGCGTACGAATTGAACGGGACAGCACCGG
>JANNXB010000023.1:0-2535 GCA_031409355.1 Betaproteobacteria bacterium
GCTTGTGCTCTTCCTTCTCCGGCAGGAAGGGGTCCAGCATCGCCTTGTTCTTCCCGGCCGTGATCAGGCGCCGCTCGATGCCGAGCTTCTCCATCAGGCCGACGACGCCGAAACTGTCCGCGCGCACGCCGATCGAACCCACGATGCTGCCCTTGGCGACGTAGATCCTGTCGGCCGCCGCGGCGACGTAGTAGCCGCCCGACGCGCACAGGTCCTCCACCACGACGTAGAGGGGGGTTTCCGGGTACTTCTTCCGCAGACGCTTTACCTCGTCGTAAATGTTCTGCGACTGCACCGGACTGCCGCCGGGAGAATTTATCCGCAGTACCACGCCTTGCGTGTTCTTGTCCTTGAACGCGGCCTGCAGCGAGTTCGCCACTTTCTCGGCGCTGGCATCGGTGCCGGGCCCGATGACGCCGTTGATTTCGACCAGCGCCGTATGCTTGCCGCCCTTCGAGTCCCCGCCGCCCTTGAGGTCCAGCGCCAGCACGATGACCACCGTGATGTAGGCAAAGGTGAGCAGCTTCCAGAATATGCCCCAGCGGCGCGCGCGCTTCTGTTCCTTCAGCGCCTCGGTGGCGAGCTTTTCGATCAGTCCGCGTTCCCACTGCCCGTCGTTGTCAGCCATCGTCGATTCCCTTGAAGTAGACCCTGCCGTCCCGCTCCTCGACCTGCAGCGGCACGAGCGGCGTGCTGCCGCAGGGTCCGCCGAGGCATTTTCCGCTGTCGGCAGCATACGTCGCGCCGTGCGTCGAGCATATTAAATCGCGCTTCTCCAGATCAAATACCTCCCCCTCGCGCCAGTCGAGTTCCATCGGCATGTGGCCGCAGCGGTTGAGGTAGCCGTAGACGCGCCCGTCAAAGCGCACCACGAAGGCCGGCGCGTTCTCGCCGAAGTAGTCGACGTCGAAGCGCACCGCCTTGCCGGAATCCAGCAGCGCCCCGGAGGCGCAGATCAGGCGTTCGCTGTCAGCCACTGTCGCAACTCCTCGACACTCGAAACGCAGGCGCGCGGCGCGAGGGCCTGCAGGGATTCCTCCGGATGCGCGCCGTATGACACCGCCACGGCGTCCACGCCCGCATTCCGCGCCATCCCGAGGTCGTGCGAGGTATCGCCAATCATCAGCAGTTCGTTCTTTTCGAGTTCCAGTTCCAGCATAAGTTCCAGCAGCATCGCCGGATGCGGTTTCGGCTGGGTTTCGTCGCCGCAGCGGGTCGCGTCGAACAGCGCGCCGAGCTTGCTCGATTGCAACGCGCGATCCAGCCCGCGGCGCGGCTTGCCGGTGGCGACGGCCAGCCGGTGCCCGCGCTCCTTCAGTTCCACCAGCAATTCCGGCACTCCGGGGAACAGCGTCAGGCTGTCTTCTCGCTCAAGGAAGTAGCGCCGGTACAAGCCGAGAAACTCCGGGTAGCGCTCGGGCGGCAGCGTCGGCATGGCGTGGCGCAACGAGTCGCTCAAGCCGAGGCCGATGACGTGGCTGGCGGTCTCGCGGTCCGGAACCGGCAGTCCCATGTCCCGGGCCGCATGCCGGATGCCCTCGGTGATCACCGCAGCCGAGTCGAACAGCGTGCCGTCCCAGTCGAAGACGATCAGCGAATATTTATTTCCGGAGCGCATTCTGGATCAGACCATGGCATTGACAATATCGCCCGTATCACGGAGTATGGGTACCCATATGAAGACTACAATTGAAATCTCGGACGACCTGCTGTCGCGGGCGAAGCAGTTCGGCCGGCGCCAGGGTAAGACTCTGCGCGCGCTGGTCGAAGACGGCCTGCGGCACGTGTTGAAGCCCGAGGCCAGGGCCGGGACGAGGCGCGTCAAGCCGGTCGTGTTCCGCAAAGGCGGCTTGTCGAGCGAGTTCATGGACGCCCCCTGGACCGCGCTGCGCGATGAAATCTACCGTGGTCGCGGTTGACACCAATCTTCTGGTTTTCGCGCACCGCGCAGGAGGCAGTTCGCACGCCGCGGCCCTCAAGCTGCTCACCGATCTGGCCGACAGCGGCAGCCGGTGGGCCATTCCCTGGCCCTGCGTGCACGAATTCTGCGCCGTGGTGACGCATCCGCGCATCTACTCGCCGCCGACGCCCTTGCGCATGGCGCTGGACGCCATCCGCGCCTGGGGTGAATCTCCGGGCTGCGAATTCATCGGCGAATCGGACGGTTACCTCGACCGGTTCCAGGAGGTTGCGGTCCGCGGCAGGGTCGAGGGCGGAGCAATCCACGATGCGCGCATCGCCGCGCTGTGCCTGCATCATGGGGTGCGGGAGTTGTGGACCGCGGATCGCGATTTTTCGCGCTTTCCCGCGCTCCACGCCCGCAATCCCCTGGTTTCCTGACCCGGCGCACATCCGGTCGTGTACCGCGGCGCCAGAGCGGGGCGTCATTCGATCACCTGGTAACCGGTGCCGGAAACGCCGCCTGAGCGAGCTCGTCGCCGTAGAAACGCCTGCACAATTCGCGCCGCCGCTCGAATTCGCTGAGACTCGGGTCGAGGGAGGAGAGAACGATCTGCTGCGCGGTCTCGAACATTT
>JANNXB010000024.1:0-15497 GCA_031409355.1 Betaproteobacteria bacterium
GGCGTGATCATCGCCGCGCAGCTGCTCTGGCCCGAGCTCAATTTCGACATTCCCTGGCTGTCCTATGGCCGGCTGCGCCCCCTGCACACCAATGCGGTGATCTTCGCGTTTGGGGGCTGCGCGCTGTTCGCCAGCTCGTACTACGTCGTGCAGCGCACCAGCCATGCGCGCCTGTTCTCCGACGGGTTGGCCGCCTTCACATTCTGGGGCTGGCAGGCGGTGATCGTCCTGGCCGCGATCACGCTGCCGCTGGGAATCACCAGCGGCAAGGAATATGCGGAACTGGAGTGGCCCATCGACATCCTGATCACACTGGTCTGGGTGTCGTACGCAATCGTGTTCTTCGGCACGCTGTACAAGAGGAAGATTCCGCACATCTACGTCGCCAACTGGTTCTTCGGCGCCTTCATCCTCACCGTCGCGCTGCTGCACCTGGTAAACAGCGCCGCGATGCCCGCGACCTTCTGGAAATCCTATTCGGCCTATTCGGGGGCACAGGACGCCATGGTGCAGTGGTGGTACGGGCACAACGCCGTGGGCTTCTTCCTCACCGCAGGCTTCCTCGGCATGATGTACTACTTCATCCCGAAGCAGGCCAATCGCCCGATCTATTCCTACCGGCTGTCGGTGGTCCATTTCTGGGCGCTGATCTTCACCTACATGTGGGCCGGGCCGCACCACCTGCACTACACCGCACTGCCCGAGTGGGCGCAGTCCATCGGCATGGTGTTCTCGCTGATCCTGCTCGCGCCCTCCTGGGGCGGGATGATCAACGGCATCATGACGCTCTCGGGCGCGTGGCACAAATTGCGCGAGGACCCGATCCTCAAGTTCCTCGTCGTTTCCCTGTCGTTCTACGGCATGTCGACCTTCGAGGGACCGATGATGGCGATCAAGACGGTGAACGCGCTCTCGCACTACACCGACTGGACGGTCGGCCACGTGCACAGCGGCGCGCTCGGCTGGGTGGGCCTGGTGACGTTCGGCTCGATCTACTTCCTCATTCCCAAGCTGTTCGGTCGCGCCGAGATGTGGAGCGTGCGCCTGATCAACGTGCACTTCTGGGTGGCGACGGTGGGCATCGTGCTCTACATCGCCGCGATGTGGATCGCCGGCGTGATGCAGGGCCTGATGTGGCGCGCGGTCGGCGCCGACGGCTCGCTCACCTATACGTTCGTCGAGAGCGTCAAGGCCACCTATCCGTTCTACGCCGTGCGCCTGCTCGGCGGCGTGCTCTATCTCTCGGGGATGCTGATCATGGCCTACAACGTGTTCAAGACCGTCATGGAAGGCAGGACATTCGAGGCGCCGATACCCGCGCCGCGCATTTCCCACGCCCACGCCTGACATGAAACTTACCCACGACCTCATCGAACGCAACCAGGGCCTGCTGATCGTCCTCGTCATCCTGACGGTGGCGGTGGGCGGGCTGGTGGAGATCGTCCCGCTGTCCTTCATGAAAAGCGTGACCGAGCCGGTGGCGGGGCTGAAACCCTACACCGCGCTGCAGGTCGCCGGGCGCGACATCTACGTGCGCGAGGGCTGCTACAACTGCCACTCGCAGATGATCCGGCCGTTCCGCGCCGAGGTGGAGCGCTACGGGCACTACTCCGTCGCCGGCGAGTTCGTCTACGACCATCCGTTCCAGTGGGGCTCGAAGCGTACCGGGCCGGACCTGCACCGCGTCGGCGGCAGGTACTCCGACGAGTGGCATCGCATCCACCTCATCAATCCGCGCGAGGTGGTGCCCGAATCGAACATGCCCGGCTATCCGTGGATGGCGAAGGTGCCCGCGGACGCGGCCGGCATCGAAGCGAGAATGCGCGCCCTGCGCGTGGTCGGGCTTCCCTATACGGACGAGGAGATCAAGGCCGCCCCCGAGGCGCTCAAGGGCAAGAGCGAGATGGATGCGCTGATTTCCTACCTGCAGGTGCTCGGCACCGCGCTCAAGAGCAAGGCGAACTGACATGGACATCAATACGCTGCGCATCGCAGTCACGCTGATCACGTTGGCGTTCTTTCTCTTCATCGCCGTCACCGCCTATATGCCTTCAAGAAAAAAGCAGCTTGAACGGGTAGGGCGGAGCATCCTCGAGGATAGCGAGCCATGAGCACCGTAAGCCAGTTCACGTCCGAAATCTGGGACGCCTTCGTCGCACTCACCACGATCCTGTCGATCATCGCCTGCGCGGTGCTGCTGAAGATGCAGAGCGTGCAGAAGGTATCCACGACTGAGACCTCCGGCCATGTCTGGGACGAGGACATCACCGAGTACAACAACCCGCTGCCGCGCTGGTGGATGTGGCTGTTCTACATCACCATCGTTTTCGGCCTCGTCTACCTGGTGCTGTATCCGGGGCTGGGCAGCTACCCGGGGACGCTCGGCTGGACGCAGGTGAAGCAGCTCGAAGAAGAGAACGCACAGGCGCAGGCCGCCTATGGTCCGATCTACGACAGGTTCGCGGCGCAGGATGTCGCGGCACTGTCGAAGAATCCGGAGGCGCTCGCGATCGGGCAGAAGCTGTTCCTAAACAACTGCGCGCAATGCCACGCCTCCGACGGTGGCGGCAGCCGGGGCTTCCCCAGCCTGACCGACAGGGACTGGCTCTGGGGCGGCACCCCCGAGGCCATCAAGGCCAGCATCACGGACGGCCGCACCGGCAACATGCCGCCGCTTGGCCCGGTGCTCGGCGAGGAAGGCGTGAAAGACGCCGCGGCCTACGTGCTCGCGCTCTCGGGTAACGCTCACGATTCGATCCGCGCCGCCAAGGGCAAGGAAAAGTTCGCGCAGGTCTGCGCCGCGTGCCATGGTGCCGAGGGCAAGGGTAACCCGGCATTGGGCGCGCCCAACCTCACCGACAAGGTCTGGCTGCACGGCTCGGGCCCCGCCATCGCCGACACCATCTCGCGGGGCCGCGTGAACCAGATGCCCGCGCACAAGGACCTGCTCACGCCTGCCAAGATCCAGCTGCTGACGGCTTACGTCTACTCGCTGTCGGGCAAGTAGCGATCTGGCGATGAAAGCGGATGTCGTAGAGCAATCCCTCTACGAAGTACGCAAGGCGATCCATCCGCGCGCGGTGCACGGCTGGTTCGCCGCCTGGCGCTGGTTCCTGGTGTGGGGCACGCAGCTGGTGTTCTACGGCACGGCCTGGCTGCAATGGAACGACCGCCAGGCGGTGCTGTTCGACATTGCGCACCGCAAGTTCTACATCCTCGGCCTCGTCTTCTGGCCGCAGGACATCATCTACCTCACGGTGCTGCTGGTCATATGCGCGCTGTCGCTGTTCCTGTTTACCGCGGTGGCGGGGCGCCTGTGGTGCGGCTATGCCTGCCCGCAGACCGTCTACACCGAGATCTTCATGTGGATCGAGCGGAAGATCGAGGGCGACCGGAATGCGCGGATCAAGCTGGATGCTTCCGGGTTTTCAATAAAAAAATTAATCATAAAAGCGGAAAAGCACGGCCTCTGGATCGCACTTTCACTCTGGACCGGCTTTACGTTCGTCGGCTATGTCACGCCGATCCGCGAACTCTGGGGCGAAGTGATGACCTTTTCCACGGGGCCCTGGGAAACCTTCTGGATCCTGTTCTACGGCTTCGCCACCTACGGCAACGCGGGCTGGATGCGCGAGCAGGTCTGCCTGCACATGTGCCCTTACGCGCGCTTCCAGAGCGCGATGTTCGACAAGGACACGCTGATCATCACCTACGACAAGGCGAGAGGCGAACCGCGCGGCAAGGGGACTGGCAAAGGCACGGGTTTTGGTGATTGCGTGGACTGCAGCATCTGCGTGCAGGTCTGCCCGACCGGCATCGACATCCGGGAGGGGCTGCAATACCAGTGCATCGGCTGCGCCGCCTGCATCGACGGCTGCAACCAGGTCATGGAAAAGGTCGGCAAGCCCAAAAAGCTGATCCGCTATTCGACGACGCACGCCCTCGAAGGCACTCCGACGCGCATCCTGCGGCCGCGCGTCCTGATCTACGCCGCGATTCTCGCTCTCATCGTGCTGGCCGCGGGCGCAAGCCTCTGGCTGCGCGTGCCGCTCAAGGTTGACGTGATTCGAGACCGCACCGCGATCGCGCGCGAGGTGGAGGACGGCCGCATCGAGAATGTCTACCGGCTGCAGATCATGAACACCACCGAAAGCGCGCGGGAGTTCGAAGTCGCCGTCGCCGGCCTGCCCACGCTGCAGCTCGCCACCGCGCCGCGCGTGCGGGTGGGCGCCGCGGAGAACCTCATGGTTCCGGTGCGCGTGCGCGCCGAGCCGGGATTGGTCCCGGCGGGCACCCACAAGATCCAGTTCGGCGTGCGCGCCATGGACGATGAGCGCGTTGCGGTGCAAGAGAAGTCCGTCTTCATGATGAGGTGAGGCCATGAATGCCATGAACCCGTGGTACCGCGAGCGCTGGCCCTGGATCCTGATGTCGGGGCCGGCAATTGTCATCGTGGCGGGGGTGATCACCACCTGGATCGCGTTCGCCACGTCCGACGGGCTGGTGGCGGACGACTACTACAAGCGCGGACTGGAAGTGAACGCGGTGCTCAAGCGCGAGCAAGAGGCCGCGCAACGGGGCATACAGGCGCGGGTCGAACGCAGCGCAAGCGAGGTGCGCCTGCGCTTTAGCGGCGCCGAACCTCCGGTGGTGTTCCTCAGCCTTGTGCACGCCACGCGCAGCGGTTTCGATGTGCGCCTGCGGCTGGAGCGCGGGGCCGACGGCGCCTACGCGGCGCCGCTGCCGCCGCTGGCCGCCGGCCGCTGGCGCGCGATCATCGACGAGCCGCGCGGTGAATGGCGTATCGTGCAGGAGAACCTGTGAAAAACGCGATCCTCATCCTCTGGCCTTCGTTCATCGTCGGCGGCATCGGCGAAGTCGTCTTTTTCACCGTTTTCGACCCGAGGGAGCTCTATCTCTACGGCGAGCCCACCAGCCTGAGCCGGCTGGCGGTGTACTCCATCGGCTTCTTCCTGTGCTGGGCGTTCGCCGCCGTTTCCAGCGCCTTCACCGTTTTCCTGCTGCGCGGCGACTAGGGTTCGCGCATGCCAACGGAATCGCCGGATCGCGCCTCGGCGCACGCGCTGAGGCTGCGCCGCCTGGGGATCGACACCTACCAGGAACTGGTGGTCTACATGCACCGCGATTGCCACGCGTGCCGCGCGGAAGGGTTCGAAGCGCGCTCGCGCATCAGGGTGAGCCTCGGCGGGCGGCACGTCGTGGCCACCCTCAATACCGTGCTCGGCGACCTGCTGGAACCGGACGAGGCAAGCCTTTCGGAATCGGCATGGTCGGCGCTGGGGGCGAAAGAGGGCGATCTGGTTCGCATCGGCCACGCGGACCCCGTGCAGTCCGAAAGCCGGCTGCGTGCCAAGGTCTACGGCGAGCGGCTTTCCTGGGGAGACCTGCGCGGCATCGTCGATGACGTGGTCGGCGGATCCTATTCGGACCTGCAGCTCGCGGCTTTCGCCACCGCCTGCGCGGGCGAGCGTCTGGACGCAGAGGAAACGACCTGGCTCACGCGCGCCATGGCCGACGCGGGCGAGCGCATGGCCTGGGACTATCCCGTCGTCGCCGACAAGCATTGCGTCGGCGGCTTGCCCGGAAACCGCACCACGCCGATCGTCGTCGCGATCGTCGCGGCCTGCGGCCTGCCGATTCCAAAAACCTCATCGCGTGCGATCACCTCGCCTGCGGGCACGGCCGACGCCATGGAAGTGCTGGCTCCCGTTGACCTCGATCTGCGCGCCATGCGCCGCGTCGTGGAACGCGAAGGCGGTTGCGTGGTGTGGGGCGGCGCCGCGCGGCTGAGTCCCGCCGACGACATCCTCATCCGGGTCGAGCGCCCGCTGGGTTTCGACAGCAATGGCCTGATCGTCGCTTCGGTGCTGTCAAAGAAGGCGGCCGCGGGATCGACGCACGTGGTCATCGACATGCCTGTGGGGCCGAGCGCCAAGGTGCGCAGCGTCGCCGCCGCGGATGCGCTCGAGCAGCGCTTCACGGTCACCGCCGCGGCGCTGGGAATCCGGTTGCTCACGGTGCGGACTGACGGATCGCAGCCGGTGGGGCGCGGCATGGGGCCGGCGCTCGAAGCGCGCGACGTGCTGGCCGTGCTGCAGGGTCGCGCGGAAGGACTCGCCGACCTTCAGTCGCGCGCTACCGATCTGGCGGGTGCGCTGCTGGAGCTGGGAGGCAAGGCGCCGGCCGGGCGGGGCGGGGCGCTCGCGGCCGAGGTGCTCGCCGATGGCCGGGCGTGGGCGAAATTCCAGGCAATCTGCGAAGCGCAGGGAGGATTGCGCGAGGTGCCGGGCGCTGCTCATTCCCAGGTCGTGCCTGCGCCGTTCGCGGGAACCGTGCGCGGTTTCGACAATCGCAGGCTTGCGCGCACCGCGAAGCTCGCTGGCGCGCCGCGCGCGAAGGTTGCCGGGCTGGACCTTCATGTGCGCGTCGGCGTGGCGGTGGAGCGGGGCCAGCCGCTCTTCACCCTGCACGCGGAGGCGCCGGGGGAACTGCGCTACGCGCTGGAGTACTTCGAGTCGCAGGACCGCATCATCGATGTCGCGGATGCCGGATGAGCGCTTCGTTCTGCGCCTTTCCCGGCAACGAGGATTTCGCCCGGCGGCTGCGCGTAGGGCTCGCCGCGGGCGCGACGCGGCTGCAGTGGCGGCGGTTTCCGGACGGCGAGTCGTACCTGCGCTTCGAGGACAGTCCGGCCGGACTTCACCTTGCGATCGTCTGTTCGCTGAACGAGCCCGACAGCAAGGCGCAAGCCCTTCTGTTCGCCGCCGCTACCGCGCGCGAACTGGGTGCCGCCAGCGTCGGTCTTGTCGCGCCTTATCTCGGCTACATGCGCCAGGACAAGCGCTTTCGCGACGGCGAAGCGGTGACCTCGGCGCTGTTCGCGGCGCAGCTCAGCGCGGCATTCGACTGGCTGGTCACGGTCGATGCACACCTGCACCGCCGCCGCTTGCTTGCCGAGATCTATTCGATTCCCTCAAGCGATGTCTCCGCTGCCGCCGGCATATCGCAATGGATCCGCGCGAACGTCGAACGTCCCCTGGTGGTTGGGCCGGACTCGGAGAGCGAGCGCTGGGCAGCGGCGGTGGCCGGGGGCGCCGGCGCGCCGCACATCACGCTTCGCAAAGTCCGCAGCGGCGATCGGGAAGTGCGCATCGAGGCGCCCGACCTGACGGCGTGGCGCGGGCGCACGCCCGTGCTGGTGGACGACATCATTTCGACGGGGCGCACCATGGCGGCCGCGGTTCGCCTGCTGGCGGCGGCGGGATTCGCCGCCCCCGCCTGCGTCGGCGTCCACGGAGTATTTGCCGGCGATGCGCTGGAAGTGCTGCGCGCCGCCGGCGCGTCGCGCATCGTCACCAGCAACAGCATCGCCCAACAGACCGGTACCATCGATGTAAGTGCTTCGGTCGCACAGGCGGTCGAGGTCATGCTTTCCCATGTTCGGAGTGAAAAATGAAAATCAAGGCAAATCTGGCGGCGCTGATCGTGCTCTCGCTGGCGGGCGCTTCCGCCCTGGCGCAGGATGCGCAGCGCGGCAAGCTCCTGTACGAGACGCATTGCCTCGCCTGCCACTACGAGCGCATTCACAAGCGCGATCCGTCGCGCTCGCTGGTCCGGACCAGCCCGCAGCTGAGACTCGAGGTGGCGCAGCGCGCCGCCAACACCGGGCAGCGCTTCACGCTCGGGGATCTCGACGACATCGCCGAGTACCTCAACCGCACGCACTACAAGTTCAGGAAATAGCCGATGCGCTCTGTCGGCGCGCTCATTTCGCGCGCCAGAAGCGCTCCATCTCCAGGTAGGTGAACGAGGCGGACCAGGTGAGCAGGACGAAGCCGGTAAGGGCCTCGGTACCGGACAGGAAACGGATCGGACCCACCGGCGCGAGGTCGCCATAGCCCACGGTTGTGAAGGTCACCGCCGAAAAGTAGATTACGTCGAACAGGTGCTGCGCGGCAGGCCTGAGGCTGCCGAATTCGGGCCAGCGCAGCAAAGCCCACGTGATCAGGCCGAAGATCCAGATCTCCACCACGTGCAGCGCCAGCACCGAGGCGATGCCGTACAGCACCTTGACGCGTTGCCGTCCGCCGAGGCGAGCCAGGCCGCGGGAGGCGAGAACCAGCCCTTCGTAGTGCGTGAGGACGCTGAGCGTCACTGCGGCCAAGGTCGCGGCGACCACGATGAGGTTGTCCATCCATGCGGCGTACATGCGTCAGCTTGGCAGGCCGCGCCCCGTGCCGAATTGACCTGAGTCAACCGCCAGGGCCCCGACGGGGGCAGAATCCCAGCATGTCCAGCCTAACGTTCCACGGCGCCGCAGGCGAAGTCACCGGCTCCTGCTACCTCGTCGATACCGGCGAGGTGAAATTCCTGGTCGATTGCGGCATGTTCCAGGGTGGCAAGGAAGGGCAGCGCAAGAACCGCCGCTTCGGCTTCGAGCCACGGGAAATCGCGTTCGTGCTGCTGACGCACGCGCACATCGACCACTCGGGCCTGCTGCCGCGGCTCGCGGCGCAGGGCTTCGCCGGCCCCGTGTACGCGACGGCGGCGACGGGGGAGCTGCTCGCGGTGATGCTTCCGGACAGCGCGCACCTGCAGGAGAAGGAAGCGGAGTGGGAGCGCGCCGACCCGCTCTACACCGTCGCGCAAGCGCAGGAGAGCCTGGCACTCCTGCGTACCGTCGAATACGGCGTCGAACTCAGGCCCCATGCCGGCGTGCGCTGCGTATTCCGCGACGCCGGGCATATCCTCGGATCGGCCATCATTGAAGTGTTCCTCAAGGAAGGCAAGGTCGTCTTTTCCGGCGACCTCGGTCAGCCCGGGCGCCCCATCGTCGAGGACCCGGCGGTCATCGAAGAGGCCGATGTGCTGCTGGTCGAATCCACCTACGGCAACCGCAACCACAAGAGCCTGGTCCAGACCCTGGACGAACTTGCGTTTGCGATCAACGACACGCTGGCGAGCAAGCGCGGCAACGTGGTGATCCCCTCCTTTGCGGTGGGACGCACCCAGGAAATCCTCCACTACATCTCGGAACTGCGCCGCGCGGGACGCATACCCTCGGCGGACGTGTATGTGGATTCGCCGATGGCGACCGCGGCGACCCGCATCACCGCGCGCCACGTCAAGCTGCCGGACCTAGAGCGCGTGCGCTTCACCGAGTCGCTGGAGGAGTCGATGCGCATCAACGAAGTGCGCGCCGGCGCGATCATCATCTCCGCGAGCGGCATGTGCGAGGGCGGGCGTATCCGCCACCACCTGCGCTACAACCTGCCGCGCCCGGAATGCGCCATCGTGTTCGTCGGCTTCCAGGCCGCGCGCACCCTGGGGCGCAGGATCGTGGACGGCGCGAAGTCGGTGCGCATCTACCGCGAGCTCTATCCCGTGCGCGCGAAGATCTTCACCATCAACGGGCTGTCGGCGCACGCTGACCGCGACGCGCTGCTCGGCTGGATCGGCCAGTTCAGGCGGCCGCCCCGCGCGTGCTACGTGGTGCACGGCGAGCCGCTCGCCGCCGACGCGCTCAGGAACGCGATCGTTGACGGCTTCGGCTGGCGCGCGACCGTCCCGGCCAACGGAGAGCGGGTGGACCTGTGACGAAATCCGGCATATTGCGAATCACGGTGCTGTCCGCCTGCCTGCTGTTTGTGTCAGCGGCGGCGGCAGACACCATCTACAAGTACCGGCGCGCGGACGGCCGCACCGTGTACAGCAACCGGCTCGAACCCGGGCTCGAACTCATCGAATCCTTCGAGTACCGGTTTCCCGAGCCGGCGCTCGCGCCCATCGGAAAGCCCGCGTCGAAAAGCGATGCCGCGGGCGAGGAACGCATCCGCAAACACCTCGACGCTCTGCAGGCGGCGTGGACGGAAGTTCAGGAAGCAACGCGCGCGCTGGCCGCGGCAGAGCAGCGCCTGAGTTCCGGCATCGAGCCCCATGGAGGCGAGCGCGAGGCAGTCGCCGCGGCGCCTTCGGCTTTCGCGCCTCCGCCGCCACCGCCGGACATCGGCGGCCCGGTCGCCTTGCCTCCAAGCGTGGGCGGCGTGCCGGCGTCGTCGTCGCCTGCAGTAGGCGGTGCGATGAGCGGCCGCCGCGGACGCGCCGCGCCGGAGTACGTGGCGCGCATGGAGGCGCTGGAAGTGGATGTGCGGACGGCGCGCACGCGCCTCGATACGGCGCTGCGCAAGTACAACGAATTGCGCTGAATTCCAACTCCTTTTGATTAAGATCAAGGCATCCAATCCGCTTGGGATTATCCTCGCCGTGTGTTTCCGAGTGCTGGTAGGAACGCAACGGGAGCACGAAGTTGGGGGTCTGGGAAACCAGACCGGTTCTCGGTTTCCTTGGAAATCGGGAACGGATGAAGACGACGCCCAGACCGATCCGGACCCAAAAGGCCGGATAGGGGATCTTCACCGAAGCCGCCATTCCGCGAGGGATGGCGTTTTTGTTTTGCGGCCGATGAGGAAAACCGTCATGGCAGAAATTTACGGCTCCGATGCGTTCTCTCCCGGAGAAATCGCCGAGCGGGTCGAATCGGTCGGGGTGGCCAAGGCGCGGCTGCCGTTCCTGCAGACTGCGATGCTGGGCCTGCTCGCGGGCGCGTTCATCGGCCTGGGCGCGATGTACTTCGTGATTGTCGCGAGCGATGCCTCATTCGGCTTCGCCGCCGGGCGCATCGCCGGCGGTGTGTGTTTCACCCTCGGCCTGCTGCTCGTCGTCGTCGCCGGCGCAGAGCTGTTCACCGGCAACAACCTGCTGGCCATGGCCTGGGCCGAGGGCCGCATCAGCTCGGGCGAGGTGTTGCGCAACTGGGCGATCGTTTGCGCCGCGAATTTCGCCGGCGCCGCCGGCCTGGCCGTGCTGGTCTACCTCTCGGGCCACTGGCAGATGAATGACGGGGCGGTCGGCGCGACGGTCCTCAAGATCGCGGCGGCGAAGGCGGCGCTGCCGGCGTGGCACGCGTTTTTCCTCGGCGTGCTGTGCAATATCCTGGTGTGCATGGCGGTCTGGATGTCGCTCGCCGGTCGCAGCGTCGTCGACAAGCTGGTCGCGATCGTGTTCCCGGTCTCCGCCTTCGTCGCCGCCGGTTTCGAGCATTCGATCGCCAATATGTACTTCTTTCCGCTGGCGCTGCTGCTCAAGGGCGCGGGCCTGCCGCTGCCGCCGGGCGGGGAGGCAATCACCGCCGGCGCCATGTTCGCGAACCTCGGTCCGGTGATCGCCGGCAACATCGTGGGCGGCAGCGTGCTGGTGGCGCTGGTGTACTGGGTCGTCTACCTGCGCGGCAAGCGGATTTGACGAGGATCAAATCGCGCGTTGGCGGCAGAGGGACCATCGCTACATGCTGACCCTGGAAGACTGCATCGCGCTGTGCGGGCTGACCGAGGAGGAGGTGCGCGCGATCGCCGCGCACGAGCACATCCCTGAGATCGCCGCGGCAGAGTTCGGCAACTACATGGTGAACTCGCCCGATGGCGAGCTGTGCATCAAGGCGATGATCCGCGACGACATCGCCCACGCGGCGGCCTGCGCAGACCGGCAGCGCGAACTGGCGCTCAAGCTGGTGCTGCGCAACTTCATCCTCCAGCATCCGTCCTGCGAGGAACGCCACCGCCGGGTGCTACAGCTGCCCGAAAGGCGGCTGCTTTAGCGCCTCCTCGGACGGCCCGCCGCGGGCACCAGCAGCACCGGCACCGGGCTGTAGCGCACCACCAGTTCCGCGTCGCTGCCCAGCAGCGCGCGCTGCACCCCGCGCCGGCCGTGGGTGCCCATTACGATCAGGTCGGCGCGCAGGCGTTTCGCCTCCTTCACGATGGTGTCGGCGACGCGGCCGCCGATATTCTCGGCCAGCACCGCCTGCGGCTTCGCGCCGGCCTTCGCGGCGCTGCTCGCGACCCGCGCCAGCGTGCGTTTCCCCGCGAGCCGCAGGCCGTCGAGGATCGGCACGATGCTCGCGCCAACCTCGGGTGAAATGAATGCCGAGTACTCCTCCACGACGTGCAGCAGCAGCAGCTTGCCGCGGCTTTCGCGCGCGAGTTTGATCGCGGCCTTCATGCCCTTCGCCGCCGTGGGACTGCCGTCGACCGGGACCAGAATTCTCCTGTAGCTCATGAGATACCTCCTTCCCGGCAAGATTACCGGTAAGGTAGGCCCCGATCATGATCCATATCAATGGCAGCTGACGTCGGCCTAAGCGCCGCGGAGGCCGCCCGCAGGCTTGCCGCTGGAGCTTGCGGCCGCGCTCGGCGCCGGCATCCTCGGCGTGCTGGGACTGGAAGCGGTCAAACTGGCGAAGCGCAGGTCTACAATGGCCCGATGAGCCAGAGCCCGTTCGACATCGACCGCGCGAAGCTGTTGATCAACGAAATATCCGGCAACCTCGCCGCGCTGCCCGCGGACAGCGCCAAGTATGCGGAACTGCGCGCGGAGGTGGATGCCCTCAAGGACCTGCTCGAGCGTCCCGGCGCCGAGCCCGACGCGGTCGAAAGCGGCCTGAAAGCGGTGCACGAACTGTTCGACCGCGCGGGTGCGGAACTGGGCGCGGACGGCATCCGCGCCAGCGAGTGGCTGAAGGAAATCGGCCACATGCTCGGCCTGCGCTGATTTGAGTCGCGGGGCCCTTCAGTGGCGGGTAGCCAGAATCCGCCCCAGCCCGGCGATGTCGAGGATGCGCACGTGCTTCTGCTGCACTTCGATCAGGCCGTCGTCGTTGAAGCGCGAGAAAAGGCGGCTCACGGTCTCCAGCTTGAGTCCGAGATAGCTGCCGATCTCCTCGCGCGTCATGCGCAGGTGGAAGTCTGACGGCGAGTAGCCGCGCGCGGTGAAGCGCTTGGACAGGTTCAGGAGGAAGGTCGCCAGCCGTTCCTCGGCGCGCATCGAGCCAAGCAGCATCATGACGCCATGGTCGCGCACGATCTCCCGCGCCAGCACCGCGTGCAGCTGGCGCTGCAATGCGGGGACCTGGCGCGCCGTTTCCTCGATCAACGCGTAGGGCAGCACGCAGACCTCGCTGTCCTCCAGGGAAATCGCGGCATTGCTGCAGCGCCCCGCGCCGATGCCATCCATGCCCAGCAGTTCGCCGCCCATGAAAAAGCCGGTGACCTGCTCGCGGCCTTCGCCGTCAACCAGGCTGGTCTTGAAGAAACCGCTGCGCACCGCGTAGATGGCCTTGAATTCGTCGCCCGCGGCGAACAGCGCCTCGCCGCGCTTGACGCGGCGGCGGGCGTAAACGACGTTTTCGAAAAGCCGCATGTCGTCGGCCTGCATGCCCTGGGTCAGGCACATTTCCCTCATGTTGCAGCCGGAGCAGGTGACCTCGAACTTCTTCGGCGTTGCGGCGGGTTTAATGGCGGTGACGGCGTACATCGCGGCTCTCCCTTTCAATGTGCTGCTGCGGCGCGCCGCGCGATGACTTCGCGCATCAGGCCGAATTCGCTGCTCTTGTCGAAGAAACCCTTCGCGCCCAGCCGCTCGGCAAGCTCCCGGTAGGGGTAGGCGGCGAAGTTGGAAAGGAAGTAGACGTCGATTTCCGGCGCCTGCTTGCGGATCGCGCGCAGCACGTCGAAGCCCGTGCCGTCGGCGAGCTGCATGTCCAGGATCACGAGATCTGGACGCTCGACCAGGATGCTGGCGATCGCCGCCTCGGCCGTGCTTGCGTGTCCAGCCACAGTGGCTCCCGCCACGCTGATCATCGCGTCCAGGCGCTCGCGGATCAGGAGCGAGTCCTCGACCAAGTAGACGCGGACCCGGGCGGTGGAATGTGCTGTTTGTTGCATGCCGCCACTGTGCCCGGACGAGGTGCGCGGTGGCATCGGCGGCGGATGAACCGGGCCTCGGCAAGCGCCGGTTGGGCGCTAGGAATATTCCCAGCTACTCTACGATTTTGTGCTCCAGCGCGTAGCGCACAAGCTCGGCCGTGCCGCCCAGCGCGAGCTTTTCCAGGACATTTGCCTTGTGCGTTGACACGGTCTTCACCGACAGGTGCAGGCGTTCGCCGATTTCGGTCGGGCTCAGGCCGGTGGCCAGCAGTCGCAGCACCTCGAACTCGCGGTCGGAAAGGGCCTGGTGCGGCATCTGCTGGGCGGCCACCAGGCCCGCGGCCGCGGCGTCGCTGATATGCACGCCGCCCGCGGCGATCTTGCGGATCGCGCCCACCAGGTGCTCGGCGGCGCTGTCCTTGGTTAGGTAGCCGGAGGCGCCAGCCTTGAGGGCGCGCGCCGCGTACTGCTGCTCGCCGTGCATCGACAGCACGAGCACCCGCAGCGCGGGCTTTTCCGACTTCAGGCGCTTGATGAGGTCGATGCCCGAGAGGCCCGGCATGGACATGTCGAGCATCGCCACGTCGTAGTCGTTCGCCTTCGCCAGCGCCAGCGCTTCGTCGCCGTTGGCGGCTTCCCCGGCGACCCGGATGTCGTGCGTCGCGCCGAGGATGCCTTTCAGGCCGTCGCGCACGATCTTGTGGTCCTCTGCAAGCAGTACACGAATCATGCGGCGCTTCTCCTGTCAGGTGTGAGCACCGGTACCTCCGCCCGCAGCCGCGTGCCGCCGCGCGGTGCGCGCGCAACCTCGAGCGAGCCTCCGAGATAGGCCATGCGCTCGCGCATTCCCTTCAGGCCGAGGGAGCGCGCCTTGGCGAGGTCCCGGTCGGAGACGCCGCTGCCATCGTCCTCGACCTCCAGGTGCAGCTTGCCGGATTCAATCGCAAGCGCGATCCAGGCGTTCCTCGCTCCGGAGTGCCTTGCGATGTTGGTGAGCGACTCCTGCAGCGCGCGGTAGATCGCGGTGGCGATGCTGCCCTCCAGGCCGGCGAAGGCGCCGTCGCCCGGAATCTTGAGCTCGCAGGCAATGCCGGAGCGCTTCGAAAAATCCTCCACCAGCCAGCCCGCGGCGTCGGCCAGGCCGAGGTCGTCCAGCATCAGCGGCCGCAGGTCGGCGGCGATGCGGCGCGTCGAACTCACGGTCTGCTCGAGCATGGCGTGCATCTGTCCGGTCCTGGCGGCGATGTCGGCGTCGCCCGGCGGCAGCCGCTCGCGCAGCCAGGCGAGGTCCATCTTCAGCGCGGTGAGCAGCTGCCCCAGTTCGTCGTGCAGCTCGCGCGCGATGCGCGTCTTTTCCTCCTCGCGCGCCTCCAGCACGCGCGCCGAAAGTTCGCGCAGGTCCTGCTGCGAGCGCTTTAGCGCGTCTTCCGACTGCTTGCGCAGCGTGATGTCGCGCAGGATCACGGTGAAGTAGGTCGCGCCGCCCTCGCTCGTCTGCGAAATCGAGGCCTCGATCGGGAACTCGCTGCCGTCCGCGCGCAGCGCCCACAAGGTCGTCACGTCCCCCATGCGGCGGCTGGTGACGCCGGTCTGGCCGAAAGTCGCGATGTGGCCGCGGTGCATTCCCCGGAAGCGCGCCGGCAGCAGCCGCTCGAGCGGGGACCCGAGCACGCTCTCGCGGCGCAGGCCGAATACCTGCTCCGCGGCGCGGTTGAA